>JBMYYO010000095.1:0-7996 GCA_049609505.1 Akkermansiaceae bacterium
TGTTTATGCGTGATAATCGCTCGGTGGCATTGACGGAAGCGGGTGCGATTTTTAAAACATACGCCTCAGAGGCGGTGCGGGAGTGGGAGGGAGTGTGCGAGACCATTCGCCGAATGCACGGGGAGAATGGTGTGCGTGGGAGGGTGACTCTCTATGCTTCTGTGACGGCTGTGTATAGCTTGCTTCCAGAGTTGTTAGAGAAATACAGGGCGTTGTATCCTGAGGTGAAGTTGGATTTGAAAACAGGGGCGGCGGAAGAGTCTGTGGAGCTGGTGTTGGCGGGGGATGTTGATGTGGCGGTGGCGGCGTTGCCTGATGGAGAGCATCCGGGATTGGAGTTTATGCCGCTGGCTAAGACGGATTTGGTGTTTGTTTCTGCCCGGGAGATAAAGGCGTTACCGATGGTGAGGGGGCGCTTGGATTTATCTGAAGCTCCATTGGTTCTCCCCAAGAGTGGGCTCTCACGGCAGCGGCTGGATAGGTGGTTGCGAGAAAAGAGGGTGAAGCCCAACGTGCAGGCTGAGGTTTCTGGCAACGAAGGAATACTCTCGATGGTTCGGTTAGGTAGCGGGGTGGGTGTGGTGCCAGAGCTGGTGTTAGAGAAAAGCCCCTTCCGTGATGAGGTGAAAAAAATAACCAAAGCACCGAAGTTGGAGCCCTATACGGTGGGGCTATGCGCTGCTAAAAAAAGCTTGGCTAGACCTGCGGTGGCTGCGCTGTGGAGTCTGACCGAGGAGTGAGCGTGGTATCTATGTGCCTGCGCTGTTAGGGGATGAGGATCTCGAAGTGGGAGGCCTTGGGAGCTTGCATCGGGCGGTAGATGATGGCAGACATTTGCTCGGTGTCCGTGATGTTTTCATCTTGGCCGCCGAAGTAGAGCCGGTAAATGGTTTCGCCCAACTCTGGGTTGGTGATGTGAAGGTCCCCGTAGAATGGTCCGAGCGGTGTGTAGGTGTAGTTCAACGCGACGTTGGTGTTAGTGCCTGTGATGTTGTAGTAGGGGCTGATTCCGTTGGTATCGAAAACGAAGCTGATAGATTCTGAGGTGCCGCCGCCGACGAGGAGGTATTTTCCTAATAGATTGTTAGGGGTTGCTATTTGTGGGTAGGTCACGGCGGAGAGTTTGAAGAACCACTTGGGGGTGTTTGCGTGGGTCAGGGAGAATTCGGGCGGTGTGGGGGAGCTAGTGTGGAGATACTCGCTGGCAAAGGAGACATGGGACCAAGTAAATAGATCTGTGCTCGAGTAGATGTGAAACTCACTGCCGGGGAGGTTTGGGTGGCCGATGTTGATGTGTGTGGGTGTGTGCTCTAGCGAGGTGATGCCCACTTGCCCGACGAGGGGGAGCTCGCCGTAGAGTTGAGTTTCATCAAAGGCGATGGCCGCTGCGTCTAGCCGGCGAAAGGTGATGTTGTAGATCGTTACGGGATTCTGCGAGGCATGAATGGCCTGCACGACTAGCCAGCCGTTATCGCCGACGCTGATCGGGGTGTTGTTAGAATCATAGTTGATGAAGAGTTGGTTTACCTTTCCGAAGGCGGATTGCACGCCATTGAGAGAGTTATCATTAACGAGGGTGATGAGGAACTGAGTGGAGCTGCTGTGCGGGGATGGGAT
Source organism: Akkermansiaceae bacterium (assembly GCA_049609505.1). GTDB lineage: Bacteria > Verrucomicrobiota > Verrucomicrobiia > Verrucomicrobiales > Akkermansiaceae > Oceaniferula. The sequence goes on from JBMYYO010000095.1 coordinate 1,618, forward strand.
ACCGCCTGGGCCGGTAGCGGGTACCATGCTGACAACGTATTGAGTGTGTGGGGCGAGCAGGTTTCCGTTAGGGAAGCTGCGGATCTCATCTCGGATGACGTAGCCTGGATTGTATGCATCAGTGCCGTCACGGGAGCCTGTTTGGATGTATTTTTTAAGGGCAGGAAAGAAGGGGGGCGCTTCATTGACTGTTTTGTGAAACTTGAGTCCATCGTAGAATTTCACTCCCTGGATGACTTGCCCGGTTGTGTGGTCAAGAATTGGCTGTTGTCCGTTGGCGAGGCGCATGAAATGAGCAACCGTGCGTCTTGCTTTGGATGTTTCTAGGGTGATGCTGAAGTTCCCCATGCTGGTGCGCACCTCGGCTATGAGCTGGCCGTTACTCAGCTGCGTTAGCGATAGGCAGCAAAGGAGGGTGATGATAAAATGGCGCATGTGAGGAAGACGGGAAGTGCTCATATCGGGAAGCAAATTACGGGATGTAAGTAAATGGAACGCGCTTGAGGAGAGTGGTGGTTCCCCCCGTGGTGCTTGCTGGATCATCGGCGACTACGCTGCCATCGGTCCAGCCGGTGGTGCTGGTGTGGAAGCTGGTGGGTAGATTGATGGAGTGCCATGCTTCAGTCCCCATGGGGGAGTCAAAAGTGGCTTGAATGATGCCAAGGGAGATGTGTCTAGCTTGAGAGGCGGTGTGCGTGAAGAGTCCTGTTGGCGGTGCTCCGTCTGTCCAGACAACGTTGCTGAGGGTGCCTGTGGTTCCTCCAGAATGGCTCCAAGTGCCCCCGCCGGCTCCATCGAAAGTAAGGGTGCATGTTTCACTGCTTCCTAGCGTGAGTGTGAGTTGTTTTCCTGCACTTGCTAGATCTGCTGGTGCCCTTGGCGAGAGTGAGTAATCGACCTCAACCATGTGGGCGAAAAATCGAGCTGTTGGGATTGAGCTCAGAGCAAATTGCTCATTGGTGCTATCATTCATGCTTAGGTGATAACGTTGAAATGGCCATACGGTGAGATCTGTTGTGTAGCTGGCGTAGTATTCGGTATTGGCCTTACGATCCCAGGAGATGGTGTAGGTGGCGGCATTTTTATCGTAGCTGTGGGTCGATACGGTGTATTTGGGTGTTGGTAGGAGATGTGTGGGGCTGTGCACGTCAAAGCCGCTGAGGCTTGATCCTGAGATGGTAACACTCTCCATGATGATATCCATGGTGGGAGATTCTCCATTGACGGGGTAGAGGGTTTCGTTTGTGAAATCATCGATGATACTGCGGCTGTTAGGGTAGGTGGCATCGTTGATGACTTCGCCGAAGACGGAGTGTTTGTCATCGAGGATGGGGGTGGCTCTGAGCGTGATAAAGAACTGAGAGCCGTTTGAGTTAGCACCAGAATTGGCCATCGAGAGTATATAGCGGCTACTGTGGCGCAGGTCGCTGTGAAACTCATCTTGGAAGGCGTATCCAGGGCCATTGCTGCTGGTGCCGTCTGGGCTACCTCCTTGAATGACAAAATCGTGATCTAGCCGGTGAAGTTTCAGCCCGTTGTAGTAGGGGGTGTTGGTTTTGATGGTGCCGCTGCTGGTATCGATCCATGACCGCTGCCCAGTGGCGAGTCCGATGAAGTTTGCACAGGTGCGCGGTGCTTTATCATAATCCAAACGCACGCGTATAGTGCCCTTGGAGACACCTCCGTGGGTAATGGCGATGTCTGCGTAGATCTGGGCGTCTAGTGAAGTGACCGTTAGGAAACAGAATAGAATAGTGTTAAGAAGCCTCGTCATGGATGAGGTGGATGCCTTATTTCATGGGAGCTTGCAATCTGGAAATAGAGCTATCACTATTTCGCCGTGCCAGAAACTACTGAATCCCGCGCCGCAAGCAGTGGCTATGCCTTGTTCGATCTCGATCAGACGTTGATCCCGTGGGATACGCAATTGCTGTTCTGTAATTTTGTTTTGAAACGGCAGCCGTGGCGCAGAATTTACCTGCTGATCTTGGTGCCTTTTTTGCCGTTCTCGAAACTTCTTGGTGCTGGCGGAATGAAGCGTGTGTTTCTGAACTACTTGGTGGGGATGGATCAGGGTGAGCTGGACGCACTGGCGGAGGAGTTTGTGGAGGAGATTTTTCCAGATGAGTTCTATGGAGATATGTTAGATATCTTTGCGCAGCAAAAAGCGAGTGGTAGAACGGTGGTTCTTAGCTCAGCGAGTCCGGATATTTGGGTGCGACCGATTGCGGAGAAATTGGGTGCTGATTTTTTCTTCGGCACCAAAGTCGAGCTGGATGGTAGAGTGAGGTTTTTTCCAGATTTGTTAGGCGGTAATAATAAAGGTTCTAACAAATTAACTCGTATGCGAGAGGTTTTGCCGGAAGGTTTCGATCCGAGCTCAGGTGAGCTGTTAGCCAATAGCCGGGGGTTTTCAGATAGTCATGCGGATTTGCCGATGCTATCGATCTGTGAGGCAAACAGCATGGTGCACCCTACGGATAAGCTGGCTGCTGTTGGTGAGGAAAAAGGCTGGAGCCTACACACCCCAGAGCGCCCTACCCGAGGGAGGCGGCAGTTTGCAGTGGCCTGTCTGCGGCAGGCACTGGGCATTTGGTAGATCTAAAATGGTTGGTTGTTAGGTGGGGTGGCTCTGTGACAAAACTGCCCCAATGTAGCACTCCGTGATGGGGTAATTGTCTGTTTGTTTCTCACCGTGATCACCGCGTGGGCAACATTGCCTTTGGGTGTTCAAGTAATCGACAATTGATACTACCATGACAAAAAAAATGAAACTGAACGCTGCGGCCACCCTTGCCGCCCTCGGCGCAAGCCTACCTGCAATGGCGGGTGATGAGCCTGCAACTAACATCGCTCCTGCCCCAGCATCTCCATGTGGCGACTGGTGTAAGTGTCTCAAGACCTTTGGGAAAGTTTACTCCAATAGCGATAATGAGTTTATCCAAGAGATTAAATTTTTTGGTCGCCTCCAGTGGCAATACGGAAACGTCTTCGATGCAGAGGACTTTGGTGGCACTGATCTTGATGAGACCTTCACGGAGATCCGCCGTTTCCGGCTTGGAACTCAGGTGAAGTTTCTCAATCACTTTAAGCTGAAGGTAAATGCTAACTTTGAAGAAGGTGGGCCGAACAACCATGAGATCGGCTACCACAGCTTGGATGAAGCGAAGTTGACATTTTCTGCTGGTGACATTCTCGGTATGGAGGGGGTGAACTTTACCTACGGTCGTCACAAGTTCACCTTCTCGCAGGAGGCTCACACTTCATCCAAGAAGATAAAAACGATCGAGCGCTCTAACATCGCCAACTACTTTTATGGCTCCGCGCGACCTACAGGTCTAACCGTCAGCGGAAAGCGCGGTGGGGCAAAAGGGACCCTTGGTATCTTCAGCACAGACACAGACACTGAGCTGGCTGGCTGGGGTGAGGGCACTGCCTATTACGCTAACCTCCAGTTTGCTGCCGCAGGCGGAAACGTGAACCTCGATTTCCTCTACAATGATGTCAGCATGAGTGATGTTGATGGATTTGGCTTCGAGTGGGGTGCCTCCGCTGCCTACACCACCAAGGTGGGTAACTGGGAAGTCATGGCAAACATCCTCTTCGGTGAGCGTCACGATGGTGATTCCGTTTATGGTTTTGTTCTCATGCCATCCACTTACCTTATCGAAGATCGTCTCGAGTTTGTAGCGCGCTACCAATACGCAGGATCTGATGATGACAACCTTCGCCTCACTAGCCGTTATGCACGCCGTGCTGGTGGTGCGCTCGGTGCTCGTGGTGACAGTAATCACACCCTTTACGCAGGCTTGAACTGGTATCTCTGCGGACACAACGCTAAGTTTCAGACTGGCCTTGAGTATGAGACACTTGAGAATGAAGCCGGCGATGACGCAGATGCCATGACTTGGTGGTTTGCATACCGCATGTATTTTTAGTTCTAACAATTTGATCGCCAGGTTTACCTGGTAACAATGGGAAGGGAGTGCGGTATGTGTGTCCGCCCTCCCTTTTTTCTTTATCTGCCAAACGGAGGTGGTAATTTTTCCGCATGACACGATATCAAACCATCCTTCCGTTGCTCATCATCGGTGGCTCATTGGCACCACTAACCGCAGGCGATGATGCTAAGGCTCCGATCAAAGTTCCCGAGTCAAACAATGGAAACTGGTGTGAATGGCTGCAGAATGATCCCGGCACCATTTACAAAAATGATGACAATCCTTACGTGCAAGAGTTCGGCGTGTTTGGTCGGTTTCAGTTTCAATACGCTTACGTAGATGGTGAAGGTGCGCGAGGTACGGGCACACAGGACTTTAACTATGACACGGAAGAAATTAGGCGGTTGCGCCTAGGGGTTCGCTTGAAGTTTCTCAAATACTTTGATCTCAAAGCAAACGCAAATTTAGAAGCAGACCTTGCGCCCACTGGGCTTGAGAGTGATCACGATGTTGAGTATGCGGATATTTACGCTGCTACTCTGACCTTCGATGCGCAGAAAGCGTTCGGCATACAAAGCCTAGACGCGCTAGATATCGGAATCGGTAAATACAAAATAGGCAACAACGGCGAGCAGGGTGAATCCTCAAGGAAGATCAAAACCATTGAGCGCTCTGCCATCTCTAACTACGCCCACCCAGAGAACTCCACGGGTATTATGCTTTCTGCTGAAAAAGGCGACTGGGACTTTGCGCTTGGGATGTTTTCTGGCGATGAGGAGAGGGAGTTTTCCGCCATGGATGGTTCTAATGATGTTTTTTACTACCTGCATATAGGCAAGAAGTTTGATAAACCTGTCTGGTTTTCCAAATCTCGCGCGGATCTCCGTGTGGTGGTTAATGGAGATGATAAGGCAAACCAAGGTGGTAGCCTATCAAACCCAAACCCTGAGGGCTCTGGCACTTTTGATCAAGACTGGGTGGTGTCTCTGAGTACTGAATCCAAGCGCGGCCGCTTTGCGCTGCTGACTGACGTGATCTACGGAGAAAACGGAGGCAGCTACTTCACCAGCAAAGGTGTGCGCCGGAGGAATCCAGACCGCGAAGGAAGCTTCTGGGGTGTGGTTATCCTGCCAAGCTACGAGCTGATAGAGGATAAGTTAGAGCTTGTTTTCCGTTATCAATACGCTCACGCCAGCGAGAAAGAAGGCTTTCGGATCGGCTCCCGTTACTCGCGCCGAGCGGGCTCATCTTATGGGTTTACCGGAGCCAATGACCTCTCAGATGGGCGGGGAGATTCCCACCACAGCGCTTACCTTGGGCTGAATTACTATCTTTGTAAGGATAACGCCAAGGTTATGTTAGGCGTCGAGTATGATGACCTAGATTCTGAGACTCAGGACGTTTACGAGGGTTACACGGCATGGGCGGCTTTCCGGATGTTTTTCTAGTGGAAAAATACGATCCTTCTTCATTTCAAAGGGCGCATCTCGATGAGGTGCGCTCCTTTTTGCTTTGCAAAGAAAAAACGTCTGCTATCCACGCTCTCAACTCACGGGCTTATTATCCCTGTGAAACAACCAAACCAGACAAACCAATATGAACTACGAAACCAACGCTGCAAGCCGCCGCACCACTTATGGCGCCGCCCTTGCCCTTGTGCTCGCCGCCGCCCCTGCCATGGCGGGATCAGATGCTAAGATAGCTATTGAAGAGCCACCCGCCAATAATGGCGACTGGTGCACATGGCTAAAGAGCAAACCTGGCACCATCTATAAAAACAAAGAGAACTCAATCATCCAAGAGGTTGGGTTTTTTGGTCGCCTCCAGTACCAGCAATCATGGATCGACGGTGAATCCGGCGGCAATGATTTCTGGTATGACAGCGAGGGTGAGTTCCGCCGTCTCCGTATTGGTGCCTATGTGAAGTTTCTTGATTTGTTTCAGCTCAAAGCCAATGCAGATATGGCCAGAGACTCCCGGCCCAAAGGTGGCTCCCTCCACCTGAGCTACCAGAACCTCTATGAAGCCCAGCTAACATTTAATGCACAAAAGGCATTCAACATCGCTAGCCACAGCAAGTTCACACTCGGCTTCGGTAAGTCTAAGATTAAGCTGAGTAGTGAATCCATTGCCTCCTCAAAGAAGATCAAAACCATCGAGCGCTCTGCCATTGCTAATAAGCTATTGCCTACAAACCTCACAGGTTTCTGGCTGGATGCGCAGACAGGGAAAATTAGTTACTACCTAGGTGTCTTCAGCACAGTGAGGCATAATGAGATTGCTGGGTGGGACATGGGGCGCCTTTACACTGGCCGTCTCGGTTACGATTTCACCTCTTCTAAAGGGTACTTCTGTATAATCATTTTTTATTTCCCATTGAGTAAATTCTCTTGAGACAGTTATGGCTTTAGCAATAACTGAGACATTATCTGAAGTGA
>JBMYYO010000095.1:8006-13031 GCA_049609505.1 Akkermansiaceae bacterium
GGCTTTATATATGCTGATCACGAGAATTCTTCAGATTCTACCATCGGTTTTGACTGGGCTGCCTCTGCTGCTGTGGAGATTAAGCAAGGTCGTGCTAACTTGCTCGCCAACGTCCTTTGGGGTGAGAACCGTGACGATGCGTCTGCTGTTAAAAACAGACGTGATGGAGATTTCTGGGGTGTTGTCATCATGCCAACTTACTGGATCACACCAAACCGCCTGGAAGCTGTGCTTCGCTACCAGTATGCCCATGCAAGTTCTGTTAATGGACTTCGCCTGAATAGCCGCTACGCCCGTAATGCTGGCGAGATTGAGCAGGAAAACATCGGCACGCTCCGCAGTGGTCGTGGTGATGAGCACCACAGCCTCTACCTTGGCCTGAACTACTACTTCTGCGGTGATAACTCCAAGATCATGGCAGGTGTTGAGTGGGATGATATGAGTGCCGATGGAAGCGAGGTCTTCGAGGGCTTCACCTACTCCCTTGCATACCGCATGTATTTCTAGGCAGTAACGCCTAACCGGCTCATCAGTGAGCTGAGAACAGTCTAACAAAAGAGCGTGGCTACGGCTGCGCTCTTTTTTTGATTTCAGAAATCGCCCAGCTGGCGTGCTCTGAGATGAGGGCGTCATCGCCCGCTGCTGCGTGTTCGAGGGCAGGGAGGTCTTGCTCGGTGCCCACATTGCCGAGGGCGACGCAGACATTTCTAACAAACCGATTCCGCTTGATCCGTTTGATGGGCGACTTGGCAAAAATCCTACGGAATGCATCGTCATCAAGCGATAGAAAATCCACGAGTTGATATTGGAAAACTTCCTGCCGTGCGTGGAACTTCGTCTCTCGGCTGACTTGTGCGAACCGATTCCATGGGCAGACATCCAGGCAGGTATCGCAGCCATAAATGCGATCGCCAATCTGTTTTCTAAACTCTAACGGTATAGAGCCATGATGCTCGATCGTGAGGTAGGAGATACAGCGGCGCGCATCCACGCGGTGCGGTTGGGTAATGGCATCAGTGGGGCACGCCGTGATGCAGCGGGTGCACTTCCCACAGTGATCACCGAAGGGTTCATCCGCAGGGAGATCAAGCGTGGTGATGAGCTCAGCGAGGAAGAACCAGGTGCCAAAGCGGCGGTGGATTTGCACGCAGGATTTACCATTCCAGCCTATGCCGGCGGCCGTGGCGAAGTCCCGCTCGAGCACGGGGCCAGTGTCCGTGTAGAACCTCTGCACTCCACCGAGGTCTTCCATGGCGGAGTTTAGATCGCGCAGTTTTTCCTCAACGATGTGATGGTAGTCCTCATTCCATGCATAGCGTGCAATACGGTAATTCGTGTCTTGGTTTTCCTTTCCGGGAAAGTAATTGAGGGCGAGTGATACCACTGAGCAGGCACCAGGAAGAACCTCGGTGGGGTTCACTCGGCGGTCAATGTTTCTCTCCATCCACGCCATCTCACCAGCGCAGCCATCGGCGATCCATTGATGGTATTCGGATGCGTGCTCCGCCTCTCTAGCCGCTGCGATGCGGCAGTCATCAAACCCCAGCTCGTGCGCAATGCGTTGCACGTTGGCTTTGATGGTCTGTGGCGATGGCGACATTATTTTTTGCAGCAGCAGCCAAGGCGTTTTCTGGTGGCGATCAGCACACCCATCCAGATGACGATGATGAGTAAACCTCCAGTCTCATTGCCGGAGGGGTTGTTTTTGTTATACAGGATGGTGTTTTCCCACTCGATGGATTGCACACGTATGATCGCTGCTACGAGTGCCGCGGCACCAATGGCGGCATAAACAGCAAGTGGTAATCTCTTAAAGTAGCTCGCAAGTGAAACGACGGCACAAATCGCATAAGCAACAACCCAAAGATACCATCTTTCAGTTTCATACTGGTTCAGATCATTGAGCTGCCAGTAGGTGAACAAACAAAACATCAGCCCCATTAGAATACAAACGTAGCGCATGGCTGGATACTTGCAGTGGCTTGAAGAATTGTCCAGCACAGCGCTTACCAAAGTGGATCAACATAGCTTTGAGATGGACACCGCTCCCTCCCGCATTCATAATGATTAGTATGAAAAACTTACCTGTATTACTGAGTGTCTTAGGTTTTCTAACAGCACCCGCGTGGTCGCAAGGCACGCAAGCACCTGCACGCCTAGAGTCGATGAATTTTAACCAGTTGGCGGATTACATCCAGCTCGGAAAGCAGGATGAAAACTACCAGAAAATCACTTGGCACAGCACGGTGTTAGAGGGGCAGCAGCTGGCGCAGAAGCAGGATAAGCCGTTACTGCTCTGGCTCTACTTTGGTGATCCGCGGGCGAACTGCTGACAGAACGGCGTAAAAACAAGACAGTTTGTCTTTAATGATGCCGCCACTGCGGAGTTCTGCCAGAAAAATTTCGTAGGGGTTGCCGCCAGTGATGTTGATTACAATAACCTGCCTGCCGATGCTAAGCAAAAGGGAGAGTATCAGTTTCTCAAGAAGGCACTATCAGGTGCTCCACACGGTATCCACCAAGGCATCTACGTCGTCACTCCCTCTGGTAAATTTATCAAACGATGTAACACAGGATGGCCGCATATTGATACAGCCAAGTGCCTCAGCCTACTCAAGCAAGCTGTGGATGAATACCAAGCAATGGATAGGTCCGCGAGGCTTGCTTCAGCAGCCTTGCCAGATGCCGCGAGATCAATGCCAAAGAAACACGTTATCGTTCCTCGCCCAGAGTGGTTGAAGATACGCACCGTGACGCGGAGTTTTGCCTTTGAGGGGATGGAGTTCTTTGATCTGCGCCACCCCATCTACTACAAGCTGGATAAACTCTGGCTCACTCCTGAAAGTGCCCGCACGTTGGTGCCAGCTAAGCTCGCTGTCGGGGAGAGCACCATGGTAAAGGGGCAGGTGCTCAGGCACTTGATCCACGATTGTCATCTCATGTTAGGCTGCCCACCATGGCGTGAGGAATCAGTGAAGTCTGCCAAGCTGCAAGCGACCATTACCCAAAAAAAAGGCGATAGCTATCGGCTCAAATACACGGGTGAAATCCACCTTGATGCGAACTTCCAATACAATCGCTCATCCTATCAAGGGGAGTTGTTAGGCTGGGCTGTCTGGAATGCTAAGAGTAAACGCTTCACACACCTCAAGTGGGTAGCGCTCGGTAAGCGGAACCGGAGGGAGCTGAAGCCTAATGAAACAAAAAGTAAAGTCCACATCACTTCAGTGGGCGCAGTGTTCGAGCTAGATCCGATGAGGCCGAACGATAAAGGTTTAGCCCCGCATCGTTGGAAGTATGGCTACTCGAGGGAGATGAAGGCGCTGGTTGCTCCGTCAGATTAGTGTGGAGGATCTTAATCATAAAAAAACCCGCTCTCCAGAAGGAGAGCGGGCGGGGGAGGCCGTGTGTGTGTAGCGCGAACCTGATTCCCCCTACGCGCGCCACTTGTATAAGCTCTAATCGGGAAAAGTAAAAGTATATTTTCTATAATAATTGTTATTTTGTGATAAAAATTATAATAAATGCCTTTTAAGGGGTCGTTTTTCATTTAAAACAGAGTTTTATCGATGTTTTTTAGTATTTTTTGAGGGGTATTTACTTAATTAATGTTAACGAACAGGCGGAATACCCCAACAGCAGGCGGCGCAGGAGACCGTTGTGAGACCAAAAATGTGAGATTTAGTCACGATGTTCACCTTGTTGGCCGAACGACTTCGTGCCGTAGCGGTGCTCGAGTGCTGAGCGGCGTTGCTCGTTTTCCGCAGTGATTTCAATAAGGTGCCTAGCCTGGGCATTGCGCTGCATCCCTTTGTAAAACAAGCAGAGCGCGGTGATGGATACCAAGAGTAGGGTGAAAATGCCCCAAGCGACAAACGTTGCTAAAAAGCCAAGCTCCTTGGTCCATTCTGAGGTCATAATAACCAGCCCCGTGCTGGCAACACACCCCAGCCACAGCCAGGTGGTATCACGCTCACTCCGCAGGAAGCAGTAAAAAACCAGCCCCATCATGGGCACGAGGAGTAGTGACCAGACGGAGAGCAGCAGTGCCATGGGTGCCCAGATCACAGCCCATACGAGATCAGTTAAAACTTCACCCACATCGCCCCAGTGCCCGCTCCATGCTAGCTCCGCGGCGAAGGCGAGGTAAATTCCCGCAACACCACAAAAACTCCCCACCCACAGGCTGAAAACTGGAGTAAGGATTCGCTTTACCGTTTCCCAGCAGCCGTGACCAATAATATCACCTGGATCGAGAGGGACGCGCATAAGAGTGTTTTTATCGAATCGTAGCCTTGCTATGAAAGAAAATTCCGCTGGAATGGGTTCTTTCCTAATCACATCAACCATGAGTATGAATAAATCCAATAACGTCCTCCGCCTCTCCGTCATGATGTTCCTCCAGTTTTTTGTCTGGGGGGCATGGTATGTTGCCCTCTGGGGGTTTATGAATCAAAATGGCATGACAGCGAACACGGGAGCTGGAGCATTTGTTGATGCAGCCTACACGGTGGCACCGATCGCTGCCATTCTAGCACCCCTCACGTTGGGTTTGATTGCGGATCGATTCTTAAACACGGAAAAAGTACTCGCTATACTGTTTATCGTAGGCGCCGTTCTTCTTTATATAGCGCCTAGCCTAGCAAAGGGCGGTGCTCCAGACTCCTTTCTTGGTCAGTTCAGCCACCCGATGATTCTATGCCTGCTGGCTTACATGGTTTGTTTCATGCCAACTCTTGGTCTCACCGCGAGCTTATCGTTTAGTCATTTGGAAAACGGCGAGAAACAATTTCCTATCGTGCGTGTAATGGGAACGATCGGGTGGATTGCAGGAAACTGGGCAATGTGGGGCGCGCGCGTTCTCACTGGAGAGCAATCTGAGGTAAATGCCGCCCAAGCCGCGCTGGACAAAGCCACTGAGAGTGGCACGGAATCAGCCATTGCAAGTGCCACGGCAAAATTGAATGAAGTGATGGGTAGCTTACAGTTTGCAGACAGCTCGCCACACATCTTCACCGCAGCCGC
>JBMYYO010000096.1:0-13006 GCA_049609505.1 Akkermansiaceae bacterium
GGCGTGCTGCGCTTGCGCCAGTGGTCTGATTGCGCAGTGCCTGGCCACGCTTCCTTAGGCGGATTAGGAGGTGTGAATGTCCAGTGAAGTGATAGCTCATCGGGTAGTGTGCATCCGCTTTTGCCGCTGCGTTGATTATCGCCACGGTGGGTGTGCCATTCTGTTGACGCAACCGAGGCCGCGGTTGGTGGTTCGATACCTGGAAACTCTTTTTTGCGAGTGGTGAAACGTTTTGCAATCACTTCGCTGGTGAGCGGCTTACCCCACACACGGACGCTTTCGAGGTCGCCGTGCATCGAGTATTTTTCATCTGCATCCCAGTAGGCGCCGATGGCGTAGTTGAGTTTTTCAGGATAGAAAATCTCACCGCGTTGCACCTTGGATTCTGCGGATAATTGACCATCGACATAGATTCGTTGTGTTTCGCCATCGTAGGTGCCAACGACGTGATACCAATGGCCGACGTGCATACTGGCTTTTGATTTCAGATAAGTCAGTTTCACAGGCGATGTGTTTTTTCCGGCAATACCAAAGAAAAAACTGTGCTCGTGGTAGCCGAGGATAAAACCACGTTCGTAGCTGCCGTTGTCTTGATTAGCTGCCAAAATCCCGCCCCACTTGAGCGGGGTATGAATCCGCACCCATGCCTCGACGGTGATTGCTTGGGTTGGGAGATTGCATTTTGTTAGGTTGTTGGAAATCAGAGCGCCGCCATTCGCCTTGCCGTCACCTGTCAGGCTGAGATGATTGGGTGTTTTTCTAACAAACTTGGCATGTTTCGGCAGTGCCGCCGTCAATCCACCCTGAGTGGATTTCCACTTGCCGCTGCTCACCGAGCTGTGGTCGGCTCGCCACTCATGCAGAGGTGCCTGCGCGAGTGTGGCGCCTGCTAGGGCGACCAGAATGAGTGGTGAGAGAATCTTCATTGAGACCACTACGGTGATACCTTGCTGATTCTGACAAAGAACCGTTTCTCGCCAAGGGCTGCCGAGACGGTTTCCTGCATGGGGTTGCCGGTGCCAGTGACGGTTTTGACATCGGACCACGAGTTCGCTGCCATGGTGGTGCTTTTCTGAACCACGTATTGCTGCCCTGCGACTGATTTCCATGACACCGTCAAATCGCTGCCATTGGCTGAGCTAGAGGTGATCTCGAATGGCACCACGGTGAAGTCGAGCCGTGGCGACACCTCGGTGTAGGAATCATTGGTGAAGAGAGCTACAAAATACTCACCTGGTGCAAGGTCTGGGAGTTGGAAGGTGACATTGCCATCGGTGTTTCCATCGACGTAGAGGTAGGCTGTTAGGGTGTCCACGCCGGGTGTTTCTCCCTTTTTGAAAATACCCATCCAGTCCTTCGGTGTGCCTGGTCCGTCGGTGAAATTCACTGTAAAATCATCGCCTTCGGAAACTGTTGCGCTGGTCATGCTGACGGATGATATGTCATCGCCCACCGAGAATACCACGCGATCTGCAATTTCAAAATACCCGCCATTGACCAAGTAAGTGGCGAAGTAATACCCCTTGGCGAGTCCTGCGAAATTTAGTTGCCCATTGGTGATGCCTGTTGTTGGGGCTGACTGGGTGCCGTTGAGATATTGCCAGGTGACAAAGGCATCGGTTCCGGGTGTTTTGCCCGCCTTGTAGATCGCAATCCAGTCTTGCAGGCCAGCGGGTGCGTTAGAGAAACTTACCTGGGCGGTTTCGCCTTCGTTGTATGCCGATTTGTTTGTGCTCAAGGTAGGTTGGTTGCCGACGTAGAATGGAACACGCGGAGCGATCTCGGTGTAGCCATCGTTCTCAAAGAATGCAGCAAACCATTCTTTACCCGATGTTAGATTGGTGCTGATGGTGATCGTGCCTCCAGGACCATTGACGTATTGCCATGAGGTTGAGACAGGTCCGCCGGGTGTCTGACCTTTTTCATAGATGCCGATCCAGTCTGTGCTGTTGCCTGGGCCATTGGCATAAACAATCGGGATGTCCTCGTTAGGAGCGTAGATTTTTTTAGCGAGGCTGATTGATGGATTCCCTGTGCCACTGCTACCTGTCACTTCAAAGGTGAGAGCCGCCGACCATTCAGACCACTCGGCATTGGCATCGCGGTGACGAACGCGGGCGTAGTGGGTGCCGTTGGGTAGTTGGTTTGCTGCGATGAGATACTGTGAAATATCCACCGAGGCGTGGGTATCTATAGGATCATAGTTCGGGCTGCCGGTGTCGCCATAAATGTTTTCAAAGTGTCGCGTTTTGTTGACGGATAGGCTGGTGAATGCTGCGTCCTCGGCGATTTGAAACTGAGTGGTGTTGAGCGTTTCGCCAGTGACTCCAGAGAAGGCAGAACTTTGCAGTGTCAGAGGTAGAGTGACAGGCGATGTAATGCTGTTGGTTAGGCTGGGTGTGTTTGGTGCGGCCTGTGTGAGTTTGCGGTGAAACTGATCGATCAACTTGCTGTTGTATGACCATCGAGTGGCTGAGGGGAAACGCACATTTGCCTCGGCGAAGCATTTGGCATCCATCGTTTTGTTATCCAGATCAAACTCTAACACCTGCCACGCCCAGTTCGGTATGGTTTTCTGCACGTCATCGTAATCGGCCTCGTTAGATTGCCCCCAGTATTGATCCCAAGACGAACCACCGGAGATGATGTGATAGACTGGCCAATCGGGAGTTTGGCCACGGGCATAGATGTGGTGATGGGCGCCGATGTTGAGCACGTGTTTATTGGTCTGGGCGAAGATTGGCATCGCGGTATTGCGCATCCAACTGGAAATATCCCCGATGTATTGCTCCGCTTGATAAGGTCTGTGGCAGAGGCTAATCATCCAATCCACGTCGCTATCTGCATCCGCCGCTGTGACTAGGCTTTGCACCCAGTTTGTCTGTGTGTTTCCGCTGGTGTGTTCGCTGGAGGTGTGGACAAAGGCAATGTTGGCAAGCTGATAGGCGTAGTAGATTTCTGGATCTGGGCTATTGACCCCTACGCATGATAGGTTGTCGTATTTAAAAATCGCCTTGTAGTTTGCCAGTCCGGGATCGCTGTAAGTCTCGTGGTTGCCGATGCTCGTCATGATCGGCACGTAGGGGGAAATCCAACCGTTATATTTGAAATGCAGGTGACGATAGTGGTTGAGTGTGCCCACATCTACTTGATCGCCCGGCATGATGATGAGGTCGATGACCTCCTCGACTGGACCGCTATACATATCCTCACACTTTTTCTTAGCGCGCTCAACGAGCCGTTCGTAGCGCCGTTCTGAGCTCAGGATCTGGTTGTCGCCAATGACGAGAACGCGGTATTTGCCGGTGGATGTGCCGATGGCCTTCGGCGTCCGAAAACGAAAAACCGCAGACGTTTCGTTCTCGGTGCGCACTCGGTAATGATAGTAAGTGTTAGGCTGAAGCCCCGTGAGCTGCACTGTGTGATAGTGGTAGTTCGTTCCCATCTGGTTGACGCTGCCACTGGTCGTCTGATTCAAGTTTCCAGATGTAAGACCATAGTCCACATGCGACTGCGTGTCCGCGTCCGTCCACCAGGAAACCCACATCGAATCTGGACGAGGAGTTTGAAGGTAGGGTCGCAGCCCAGCGGGTGTTCCATCGAAATTATAATCAATCGCACCCATCGACCAAGTTGGACGATAGATCGCCGCTGCCGAGCCAAATCCGATAAGTCTGAGAAATGTAGAACGTTTCATAGTCTGATGAGATACCATGGCACATATACCAACGGGCGGATAATGGCAACATCGCCAAACAAAGTGGCATTTTAGGCATCATGGAAACGAGCAATCTGAAGACTGCGCCAGATCTCAGGGCGATGGCTCAGAAATATTGAAGGTTCCTAGCACTGCTCGGTGGTCGGATGGATAGCCCGTGATGGCGATGTCCGTGTTTGGGTTGTTTGCGTCGAAACCAACCGTCACTGCGCCGATGGGTAAGACGTTTGGGCCCCAATAATAGACAAAATCGATCCGGTCATGAACTTCGTTCGAGCTATTGCTTGGCGGTGGAGTGCCTGGCGTCCAAGTGTAACCTTTACGTGTAATTTCATTTGGCCAAACGGCGCGGTATGTATCCGTGAGTCCGAGGTTGGCCATTTTTTTTGATGCGGGATACTCGACCTTCAGATCGTAGGGGCGGGCGGTGGCATTGGCGGCGGCTTGAGTCCAATCAAGGTGTGAGGGTTCGTTAAAGTCACCAGTCACGAAAATTGGCACACCGGAGGTCATCGCACCGCTATTGGTGATAGCGTTGACCAAAGAGGTTGCTTGGCTGCCACGTGCGCTTTCGGCAGCAGCGATCACTGCCGCTTCATTCTGCGCTAGGTTGCCATCGCGGAGGTCATATGGCTGGTAAGGGTAGGCGGAAAAATGGATATTAAACACCCAAGCAGTTTGGTCCGGAGTGATCTGGAGCAGAGCGCCACCTCCACTGGTGTTAACGATTGGATAGCGGCTGACAATCATGCCGTGTGAGTGCCAGTCCTCACCGGTAGCTGTTTCCAGCGAGTTGACGACGGAAGATACACCGCCGAGTTCTTGGAAGCCGATCACATCTGCCCCGGTGGTCTGGATGACCTCGTTAATTTTGGCGTAGTTGCTATCCGCTGTCCAGATGTTCCATGAGAGCACGCGCAGGATGGTTCCCATAGCTTTTTCCCTTACTGCGAAAAAGCGTCGAGAATCAGCAGAGGATACAGACTGCAGGATGGTTGTGCCGCCCGATGCGACGATGTTCTGATAGAGAGTCGTGCCATCATCATAAACGGGCCAACTAGAAACTGGGGTGGACAGATCTGTGCTACTAACAAGATCATAAACCACTCCGTTTTCGCTATTCCATGAAAAGTCAAAGTCGGCACCATTCTGGGTGATTTGAAGGATAAATGGTGCGAGGCTAACAGAAATGATCTCAGCATCGGTAATCAAAGGGGTCGTTACGAGAGCGTTTCCCGATAGATCATGAATGACAGCCGTGGACTTAACCTGTAGCTGAAGCGTCCCGTCGCCGCTGGCGGGAGACACGGTTACCTCAAACACAGCGGAGTTACTGGTGGCTGACACACTCTTGATAGTGGCGGCGGGGTTGCCTGCGTTTTCAAAGTCATCAACATCAACCGAGGATACATTGAGCGGCTCGCTAAATGTGATGGTGTAAACCACGGTGTCATTATCAAAAATTGAGGCTCCTCCTTTGTCATCGACGATGTTTAGCACAGTAGGCACTGAGTTGTCGGGCTCGATCACCACTTGATCAAAGGTAAGGTTGTCCACCGCCAGGTAGCTGGCTTGCCCACTGGTTTGGGCAAAGCTTAGAGTCAAAGTCTCGCCGCTTGTGCCTGTGACATTGGGGGTAATTGTCGAGCGGCCGCCAGCGTCAGAGGCATCGTTAGCAGAGTTAAAATTACTCCATGTGCCTGAAGCAAGATTGCCGCTGGATGCTCCAGAAATTGTCCAAGCCACCTCTGTGTTTCCACCACCGACCCACTCATCTAGATCGAAGGAGATTATTTTCACAGCATTACCGGAACTCGGAAAAAAATCAATTTTGATGGGAGAACCCACAGATGAACCCTCGATCTGATAGGCATCGCCACGACCGTCCCATGCTGCATACTGGTCCCAGTTTCCCGTCCATGTAAGCGAAGTGTCAGGAGTGCCTGCTGCGTTTGATCCGTGGTCAGCGGGGACGGCACTATTGGTTGCGGCAAGCCCTGTTAGGTTTGTTACTGCATAGGAGAAACATGTGGACAGAAAAAGTCCTGCCGACATGGTCATAAAAAAGAATGTGTGAGAAGTAGGTTTCATGTTTTTTTGTTAAGCTATCTAACTGCCCTCACGTAAACGATAGAAGAAACGTGGAGCCGTGCCAACATCCACTGCGTTGTCTGTTAGCGTCAGGCTCCACTGACCTGGAGAGGTCTCGGTAGCGGATACGGATGAAGACTCAAACGTTGGGTCTGCTTGATAGCTCCAGACCGTATTCCAGTTTGTAAGATCAGTAGAGCGTTCACAGACCAAGCCTCCTGCGTGTGCTGTTGCTGAGAGGGAGAATGTCACGGTGGGCGCCGTCTGAGGCGAGGTGGGCAGGGTAATGTTTGTTAAGGGTTTTGATAAAGGGCTATCTGGATTGGTTCCCAGCAGTTGCTCTTGCTTGTTAGTGCTTCCGTCACCATCTTTATCATCGCTTCCTGACTGCGAAGTGGTGTTTCCAAAATACTTATTTTCAAACGCATCTGAAAGACCGTCAGCATCAGCGTCCACGGATGCCAATTTGAAGATGGAGATAACAGCTGAGTGATCGCTCGGCCAGGTGTTGTCGAGCAGAGGAGTGATCGAACTCCCCCATGCGCCAACCGTATTTTCGACTGCGGTGGTAAACATTTGTGAGGCAACTGGCGTTACTGACGAACCTTTGAAATAAACGAAATCGATCCGATCCTGTGGCTCACTGCCCTTGAATGTAGGGGACCACGTGTTTCCTGATAATGCCGCTGGATCGGGGTGGATGGTGCGGAAAGAATCGAGCATTCCCGCATTCAATACAGCGGTGCTGGTGGGCCATGCCACGCTGGGAATGCCATTGTGGCTGGAGGCAGTGGACGCCACCCAGTCCAGGTGCGATGGAGCATTGAAGTCTCCCGTTAGAAAAACTGGGATGTTGCTGGCATTGCTCAGCATCGTGCTCATGGCTGGCATGATGACGTTGATTTGTTCATCGCGATCCGATGATGTTTCCTCCGCAAGCACACTGGCCTCGGTGGCACCTGATTGCCGTGCGGCATACGGATCATAATGTGTGTAATCTAGGTGGCAGTTCATCAGAATAATTTCCTGAACTGGATCAGAGGTGAGGCGGACTTTGATACCACGTGCTATACCTGCAGCTAGCGTTTGATCAGTAATCGGGTAACGGCTGATCAACCCAAGCGAGCCTGATAGACTTGAGCGATAATACCAGCCGAGGTCGTTGGCAATTTTCTGCGGCTGGTAAACGTTGGAGCCGCTGACATTGTCATGGCTTTCCTGCATGCCGATGACGTCCGCGCCCGACAGGATAATCGACTCCAAACCTTTGCGATGACCGTTATTGATCTGTCCCCAGCCATGCCAAGCATTGTAAGACATGATCTTGAGCTGCCGCACCTCTTCCGTGCCGGATTTGAAGACCTCAATTGTCATAGTGGCATCGGCAGTGTCTTCTCCATTGCTCGCGCGCACGGTAAAGCTATTCATACCTGCATCGCCAGCCGTAGGGGTGCCAGTTAGATTCCCTGTTGCAGAAATAGCGAGCCACGCCGGGCCACTTAATTTTGAATAGGTGTAGCTATTGTGGTTTGTGTAGGCGGAGATTTTCCCCGTGTAGGCGGCTCCACTCACGGCATGCCGCCGATGGAATGTGCTGACTAACCAACTTGGCGGATCGGTTGTCGGCGGATCTGTGATTGTAAAATGAACCGGCCCATCAAGAACGGTATATCCATCATTCTGGAGAAACCATAAGCTGTAATTACCAGCGACGAGTGAAGGGTTTGAAAATGTGACACTGCCCGAAGTAGCGCTACCGCCACTAATTTGTGTGCCGTTGGTGTAGAGCCAGAGAGAGGCTGGTGGAGAACCATCTGGAATGATTCCCTGAGGATATATGGCGATCCAGTCCGTTGCGTTACCTGGTCCTCCTGAAAAAGAAACCACAATGTCTTCGCACACTAGGTAGGTTGCCTTATCTGGTGCCGCCGTTGACCATAGTCAACACCCATCCGGATTTCCCCTGGTGCCGCCGTCTGTGCCTGAGCATTGCAAGCGATCAGGCTGATGAAAGCCACAACTGTGATTAAGATGCTAAATTGCATAGGTAATTTCTACACCCTATCAGCGATGTTGGCATTAGGCAAAAAAGCTAATCGGGGTGGCATTATGGACTATTCACATCAAGTATCGTAGCCAAAGGCTGCAATATACGGTTCAAGGTGGTGCAAGTGTGGAGTCAGTTGGGCTTCATAGTTTTTCCATCGCTCTACGGAACGTGTGTAGAGCGGTTTGGAAACGTCATCGTAGGTCGGAGTGGACACATTTCTCTCGCTACGGTTTTTATGGTGATTGAGCATGGCATCTGACCACTTGATACCGAGGAAACTGGCGAGTTTCTTTGTCTGCGTTTCCGGATCGGCAATCAAGTCCTCGTAGCGTGACTCCAGCCACTGTGATTCCGGCAATCGCTGTTTGAGGTATATCCAATGACGCATGACGCTTGCGTAATATTGACAGGTATCACCGAGGCTGATCGCTGCCGCGCAGTTGGCTGCGAGCGGAACCAAAGTAAAGTAGTAGCTGATCACGACATCGCGTGGATCTCGCAGCGGCATGATAATCTTTGCGTCGGGAAACAGTCGCAATGGCACCGCAAGCGATGATGTTAGAAGCGGCTCCTTTTCAATCAACCAGCGATCGTTGATAGGCTTGCCGATATATTGCTCGGTGCAGCGGAGATATTCTTCCCGACCCGCCGAAAGGTCCTCGGGTTCAAAATGGTCCAGCTCCTCCATGACATCCTCCGCACTAGTGGCATCGAGCACGAGAGGTTTCTCGAAGAGAGTCGCCAGAATGCCAGTCTCATCCGTCCCTACGCAATTATCGGATCCCGTGAGAACGCTTTCTAACAAAGTCGTTCCCGATCGAGGAAACCCCGCCATCAGGCAGATTTTTTGCCGCGGGGATAGGTGCTCTGATTCCTGCCTCCAGCCCGACAACTTATCTTGGCTCAGGAGTTGTGTGACTTGCCATTGCCTTTCGCCGATCATCGCAGCCTCTCGCATTGGCACCTGCGGCTGAAGTTGATTCTTTGCCTGACTGATCACTTCCATGGCGTTGTCATATTCGCCCAGCCTATCCAGAATGGCGGCAAGTTCGTATTGGAGCCTCCAGTCGTCGACCGACGGATGATCTAGCAGATGCTGTTCGATCTTGGTTCGTGCGTCAGAAAACCGGGAGTCTCGCCGCTCGATGTGAGCATAGAGGCGGACGGCACGAGCGTGGCTGGGATCGAGGGCAAGCGCCTGCTTGAGCAGCTCGATCGCACGAGCATCATCGCCCGCGCGCTCGGTGCAAGAAGCGAGCATGGTGAGGATATCCGGGTTCTCGGCTTGTATCAAACTTGCCCGGCTGGTGAGCTTCGCAGCTGTGGAAAAACGCCCGACCTGAAAGAACAAGCGAGCGGTCTGCAGCAAATGATCTGTTTCCACCTCAGCGTTCAAAGCGAGCTTAGCAGCGAGGTATTCCGCGTCATCAAACTGGTAAAATTGATGCGCAACATGACCCCACTCCGCAAGCTCGTTGGCTGACGCGCCCTGGTCCGCGCAGGCTTTCCAGATTCGCAGCGCCTCCAACACGTTACCCTGAGCCAGAGCCGTGGTTGCTGCTTGTGGATGAGATGGCATGATGACGATGGAAGCCAAACGTCCCAGTGATATGCAAGTAATGATTTCACAAAGAAAAAACTCCCCGTGCCTTGAAGCACGGAGAGTCACATAAAATACGAGTTTTTGAAAGGCCCGTTACGATGTTCTTATCTGCGGCGACGCATGGCCATAGCGCCAAGGCCAAGAGCAGCGAGTGCTGAACTGGATGGTTCTGGCACAGCGACTTGGTCGAATGCCAGGTTATCCATGGCGAGGTAGGAGCCTGTTCCCGCTGTCGCTCCGATGGTTAGATCCAGGGTTAAAGTCTCAGCGCTGGAACCAGTTACCGCTCCAAAACCGAAGGACGTATGAGCATCGGTTGGCGCTGCAAAAGTTCCTGCGCCAAGCGAACCTGATGATGAGCCTGTTATTTCCCAGGCGACATCAAATGCACCTCCCCCATTGTAAACATTGAGATCAAGTCCATTGAGTATGACGTTGAAGCCGGCATCCGGAGTGAATACGATCGTATAAACGTGACCCGTAAGAGCGTTATCTATTTGATAAAGACCAGAACCATCGGCAGGACTTGGATTGGTCCATCCTGCATCTGTGTAGGCATGCCAATCCGCAGAAGGGGCGTCGGTAGGCCCTGGGGATGTGCTCCATGCCAAAGCTACGTTGGGAGTTCCTGCAGCGTCTGTTCCGTGGTCTGTTGGCACTACTGTATTGTTTGCCAGACCTGTGCCAGTCAGATTGGTGGCCGCGCTAACAGCCTGTGCCATGGCAAGGCCTGCCGCGCTGCTGTAGGCGAGTTTTGTAAGTTTTGATTTTTGTATTTTCATAGAGTGATTGTGTGCATTTTTGTTGCGTCCTGTGGGCGCTCCAGCACCCTTGTAATCGATAGCTTAGATCAAATGGCGTCTTATCGTCTATAGGCAAAAAGGTCAAAACGGTGGGCAAAAACGACAAATCGTTAGTTTACTGACCAATCAGTGGTCATAACCAAAGGCCTCAACGAATGGTGCCAAGGTATCGAACTGGGGCTCCAAATGTTTTTCATAGTTCTTCCAGCGGTTGAGTGATCTTTTGTAAATTGGCTTTTTGACGTCGGCATACGTCGGTGAATGAACTCTCTTGTCCTGCAGTTTTTCGCGGTATCGCAAGATGTCATCGTGCCAATCCACGCCGAGCGTTTGGCAGATTTTACGTGCTTCCCGTTCCATGTTTTCCACCATGTCTTCATAGCGTATTTCCACCCATGGATTAGAGATCATATCGGAAAACTTGAGCCAAGCCGTCATATCAAGCGCATAACGGTGGGCAGTGCTTTCGAGGGTGAGAAATGTCACACTGACTGGGTTCAGCGGTAGGTAACGGAGGTAACAGCTCAGCAGGACATCGCGGGGATCACGCACGGCGATGAGTAATTTCAGCTCAGGGAAAAGGCGCAAGTAAAATGGAATCAGAAGGTTATAGGCTGGATTTTTGTCAACGTGGGTTTTTCCCGAAAACGACTCCCCTGCCATCGTTTCGAAGACCTTCCAGATGCGCCCACGGTTCTTTCGAATTGATGAAGCTTTGATTTCATTGAGCACCTGCAACAGCGGGACATCCGCTCCTAACTTTCCATGCATCGCGGGCAATATTTCCCTAGCAAGTAAATCGACTTCCTCTGACGATACTACGCTAGGGTGCGCATTCAGGACTTGCTCCATCAGAGTAGTTCCTGACCGTGGGAACCCGGCTAACAAGGCCGGGGTGAGGTCTTCCCTTCGATTTCCGTCTGCAAGTGACTCGGAGTTCCAGCGTGACACATCGTCAGCTGACATACTGTCCACCAACTCTGCAAATCTCCGAGTTGCATGATCACTGGCGGCTTTTTGCGAAGCACAGCGGCCAAGGTGTATTTTTTTGGTCTCTCCAATTAGTCGAAATGCCTCGTCATAATTCCCCTCACGGTCGTGAATCAGTGTGAGGTCTCCCATCGCTTCCAAACGGATGTCATCTTCCCCGGGAAGTTGGTTAATCAGTTTTCCTAACAAATCCTTGGTCGATGTACGCTCTTTCATCCGGTTCAACACCCGAGCTTGGATTAATTGGGCGCGTGGCGCGTAGCGAGAGTTCTCGTCCACACGTGAAAGCAGATCCAGTGCCTCGTCCAGCTTCTGACCACGCTCATACTGATGCGCTAGGCTGACTATCAAGCTTTCATCACCGTTAGCCAGCCGGAGAGCCTTCTGATAGGCGGGGGTGACTTTTTCTAACAACCCAGCCGCTTCAAAGACTTCTGCGCGCGTTCTGTGGACAAGGGGTGATTCAGGGTCGAGCCGTTCAATTTTATCAAGCAACTTGAGGCACTTTTCATACCGGTAGCGCTCGCCGAAGGCACGCGCCGCCATGCCGAGTGACCGGAGGTTTTGCGGCTCCCTTAGCGCGAGCCTGCGCCACATTTCCAGAGCCTGATCGTCACGGGAGCGGATCCAACGCTCCCTGACCCGCCGGCAGGCGGAAGACTCCTGAACATCAAAAGAACAACCTCGCCCGGAGGCTTTCCGGGCGAGGTTATGGTTGATTTTAGAAGGTTTGCGCTTCAATACAGACTGGTGGATTGTGAGCACATATACTAACCTCTTCTGCGGCGCATGACAAGCAGCGAAGCGCCAGCGAGAGACAGCAAGCTGCTCGATGGCTCAGGGACAGCATTCACTTCAAAGGTGATGTTGTCCGCATAGACGTCAGGCCCTCCGCCAGACGTACCCGTCAAGGGATCTTGCTCGAGCACGATTCGCGCCCATTGGGCACTACTGTCGATCGCACCGGTGCCACCGATTTCAGTCCACTCGGTGAGGTCAGTATCATCAAAATTAATTGCCGAACCAAGAAGCGTCGCTCCTGTGCCATCGGCACCTGGATCTCCGTCATAAAACTCAAGGGTCAGGCGTCCGCCCTCAGCATCAGTTGAATAGTTGGTAAAGTAACCGCGGATATCGTATACACCATTTCCAGCGGCAATCGTTGTGGCAGTGGCTCCAGAGGAAAGATCGATCGTCTGTATTCCAGCAACATCACCGGCCGTTGCGTTCAGGGTAAAGTAGAAATCTGTGGAGGAGCTAGAGTCGTTTCCGGGAGGGACATCTCCGGAGCCATTACGGTCGTCGTAGTTCTGCGCGTAGTTGTATGCAAAAACGCTGCCTCCAGTGAATGCCGTGCCGGAGCCGTCCAGCGGTTTACTGGCTCTCGGCGGTGCCTCGCTGCTTGTCATGCGCCGGCGCAGAGAAAAAATCAACATCGGCGGCAACCTCACCATCCTCACCTGCAAAAACGCCGAAACAGGAGACCAAGTCACCCGCTGGATCTACGGCACAGAAACCCCAGCCAGTGACATCGCCACCACCGCCCTCCTACATGCCAAAGTCTATCCCGACAACGCCACTGCCACAGACCCTCAATCATCTGGCAGCCCCGATCGCGTTGAATACCAATACAACCGCGCTGGTGAACTCACCCAAAAAACCGACCAAAACGGCACCGTTCACGAATACGACTATGACAAACTAGGAGCACTCCTCCACGACCGCGTCATCGCCTTCGGCAGTGCCATTGA
>JBMYYO010000097.1:0-12840 GCA_049609505.1 Akkermansiaceae bacterium
TTCTCCAGCGACGAAATAAGGCAGAATTACGTCAATTTTAGCCGACCCAATCTCAGCAAACCCTGTTTGCTCCCACACAAAACAATACAACTAAACTAAAACCAAATGAAAAAAACAATACTACTAACAAGCTCACTCATTGCTACATCTGCAATGAGCCACGGAGCATTATCAGCAATTGCCAATGGCGATTTTGAGTCGGGGGTCGTGTATGACCTAGGACTAGGTCGGGATGATTCGAGCATCGGTAGCGGTTCAGACTGGTTTGAAAGTACAACTGGAGTTTATGGCGAAGTGATCTCCAACTTAGCCGATGCCGCCTACAGTGGTGTAAGTTTTCAATCTGGACACGGAAACACTGCTATCTTCAACAATGGTACTGGATACATTTATCAAAACTTGGGAACGCTGAATCTAGAAACGGCTGCGTCCTTTACTTTTGATGCTTATGAGCGTGTCCAAGGAGATGGTAATTACACCATCAATGTAGCACTTTTCTCAAGCAGCACCTTCACCGGAGCCAATGGAACTGATGTTGCTGGAGCCGCTGGCGTTACTGCTCTTGGAACAGGGAGCTATGCTTTCTCTTCTGATGCCAATCTCGCAACCAATGAGGATGTCATAGGCGCTACGATTTCCAACGTCTCCCTCGCTGGCGCAACTTCTGGAGACAACATCTGGGTAAGATTTGAAGCACCACGTCCTGGAAGCAACTCAACTGGACAGATGGATAATCTCACAGTAACCTATACCGTTCCTGAGCCATCCTCCACAGCCCTTCTGGGCCTTGGCGGACTCGCTCTGATCTTGCGCCGCAGGAAGTAAGATTGTCTAATCTACTTCATTGTTGTAATTTGAAAGCCTGGCGGGAGGGTATCTTTCCGTCAGGTTTTTCCCCAAAAATAGTAACACCATGAAACCGACCTTAACCATCCTCTTAACGCTCGCCTGCACTCTGTCCCTGCACGCTAGGTCAATTTCTGTGAACCTTTTTAACAACGCTGGAGCAGCAGACAATAATCAACTGGAAAGCGGAGAAACTGCGGGCGTTATCCCTGTTTCAGGAGAGCATTGGAATAATATTGGGTTTAATAATGGTGTGCTCTCAGGAGCGGCGGCACAAAGAAATCAAGCAATCAAGGATGATGATGGAAACACCTCTGCAGCGACCTTTATCTCCACCCTCGGTTCTGCTTACGTCGGCTATGCAGGTGTATCCGGAACAGAAGACGGTAGCCGCGACTTGATGAGCTCCTACCTGTCCTTCGATGCTGGAACCGACACGGGAAACCTTCAAATCAACGGCATCGGCAGCGCGTTTACCAGTCCAGGTTACAAAGTCATTGTCTATTTTGACACTGACAACTCAAACCGCACCCACACCCTCACTTTGACCCCATCAGGGGGCTCCGCCTTGGTGAAAGTAGGCGACGATTCAGGCTCTTACTCAGGCACGTTTGTAGAAACCACAGGGGCTGGGAGCTACGCCAACTACGCGGTTTTTGAAAACCTCACCGCGGCTTCGTTCACCATAGCAATGGATTCCAACACAGGACGAGCCGCGGTCAACGGTATCCAAATTGTCTCCAACGATCACCCCGTGCCACCAAAAATCCAATCCCTAACAACAAGCAACCATTATGTTTCTGCCGGCACCACGGTAACACTTTCTTGGCAAGTGGACGGAGCCACTTCCATGACGCTCAATCCCGGAAACATCGATCTCCTCCCGCTCTCCACCAATGGCGCAGGCAGCACCTCTGTCACCGTCAATACCACCACAACTTACACTCTAACAGCAAGCAACGTGGCTGGCAATGTGAACTCCTCCATCCGTGTAGGTGTCGGCGGACCGAAACCCAACATCCTCTTTTTTATCGTCGATGACATGGGCTGGCAAGACACCTCCGTTGCATTTCATCACGACTCCGCAGGCACTCCCATCCCGACGACCAATCAAACCACGGGGATTCGCCGCACCCCAAACATGGAAACGCTCGCCACCCAAGGCATGAAGTTTAGCTCGGCCTACGCCTGCTCGGTTTGCACCCCTACGCGGGTTGCAATCATGACCGGGATGAACTCCGCACGGCATCATGTTACTACCTGGACCTACCCAACAACACCTCGGCATACAGGGGATAATGGCGTCCTTCACCTCAGTTCACCCGACTGGAAAATGGGCGGGATGGATAGTTCAGATATCTCCTTGCCGAAGCTTCTCCAAGAAACTGGATACCGCACCATTCATTCGGGTAAGGCACACTTCGGCACCAATGCTTCCTTTGCTGGCGACCCGACTGCCATCGGTTTCGATGTTAACATCGCAGGTCACGGAGCAGGTGGTCCCGGTTCCTACTACGGCACCAGCAATTACGGAAGCGGACAATGGCAAATCCCAGGGCTGGAAGACTACCACGGCACCAACACCTTTCTCACCGAGGCGTTGACCTTGGAAATGAACAAGGCCATCGAACAGTCCGTGACCGACGGCGTGCCGTTCTTCGCCTACATGGCGCACTACGCCGTGCATGTTCCATGGCAGGCTGATAACCGATTCACCGCCAACTACCCCACCCTAACAGGAGGCAGCCTCGCCTACGCTAGCTTGATCGAAGGCATGGACAAATCGCTCGGCGATATTCTCACCAAGCTCGAAGACCTCGGCGTTGCTGAAAACACCATCGTCATTTTCTACTCGGACAACGGCAGCGATCACAGCAACCCCGTCCTGCGTGGCAAAAAAGGACAGTATTGGGAAGGTGGCATCCGCGTTCCACTCATCGCATCATGGGCAAAACCCAGCGCATCTAACAGTTTCCAATCACAACTCAGCATCCCCGCAGGAAGTTTGGAAACCGACATCGTAACCTGCGAGGACATGTTTGCCACCGTTGCCAGCATTGCCGGAGCCAGCTACTCCCACGCCATCGATGGCCACGACCTCACACCCTATTTCCGCGCCACCCCGGGAACGCACCGGCCCCAAGAGTTCATCCAACATTTCCCCCACGGCCATAACCACGATCACTTTGCCGTCTTGCGCCAAGGCGATTGGAAAATCATCCACCAATACAGCAACGGCAGCACCTCGCTCTACAACCTCGCCAATGACATCGGCGAAAGCAACAACCTCGCCAACACCGAGCCAGAACGCCTCATGGCAATGACCCGTCACCTGCGCCAGCAATTAGAAAACTACAACGCGCAGTATTCGATCAACAACAACACTAACCAATCCGTTCCGCCCGCGATGCCGAATTTGCCTGCCGTGGATGTGGACAACGATGGCATTCCCGACCTCACCGAAGATGCCAACGGCAACGGCCTCGTCGATCCCGGCGAAACTGATCCCGACGATGATGACAGCGATGGCGACAAGACCAGCGATGGTGATGAAAACAAACTCGGCCTCAACCCGCTCGACCCAAATAGTTTCTTCTACCTCCATCCGCAGCGGCTCGGCAACGGCAGTTTCCAAATCACCTGGCCCAGCACCTCCGGCACCACCTTCACCATCCGCTCCAGCACAGACTTAGTAAACTGGAACATCACCATCGCCAGCAACGTCCCAGCTTCAGGCGGGAACTCCACCAACTACAACCTCGGCACCCTGAGCGGAGGCAAAACCTTCTACCGTGTGGAGCTGGAGTAACAAAGTATCAGTCGTCGTAAAACGTCAAAAAGAACCGCATTGACAGTGGGCCTTTATTTCGATTTAGTGTCCCCCGTTATGTCTATGATAAAGAGTTCACACATACTTTTTCTTACCATTGTTCTTGCCGCTCCAAGCGCCATGGCAGCGCAAATCAACATCGCTATGCACAATGGTGGGGTAACAGTAACAGGAATGAGCCCCGCCAGTAACCCCACAACTCAGGGCAGTGTCGTCAACACCTCCACTGATACATGGAATAATGTAGCCAACAACGGCGGCGCGGGAACAACGTTCTCAGGATTAGCTCTCTCACTGACCGATGGTTCTGCGAGTGGGGCTACCTTATCTGCAAACTCAGGCTTCACTAATTTCAATAATATCGCTTGGGCAAGCAATAACAAAGACTGGGTGATGATGGAAGGATGGTATGGTTTCGTCGGCTCCGAGCACCTTACTCTTAGTAATTTGCCAGCAGCCGACGCTAACGGCTACACAGTTACCATCTATGGTGATGTTGCTCAAAACCGGACAATGAACTACTCCATTAATGGTGGCACAGCCATGACAATAACTGACACTGGCGGCTATGCAGGTACATTTAATGCCGAAAATTCAGTCACCTTTGCCAACATAACTGGTACGACTACTCTCGCGATCACTGGCAATGCGTCAGGTTCTCGTTCGGCTATTAACGGGCTGACTGTTCAGTATACACCCGTGCCCGAGCCGTCCTCGACTGCCCTGCTTGGCCTTGGCGGGCTCGCGCTGATTCTGCGTCGCAGAAAGTAACCAATTATAACAAAGCTATTATTTTATTACTGAGAACACACACAAAGCAACTTTTTCCTAATTCCTAATATATCCCCTATGAAAGCAAAACTACTCTATCCCTCGTTATTCTGCGCCTTGCTCGTTCCTGCTCAAGCTGCACTCATTGCCCATTATGATTTTGCCGATGGTAATCTTCTTGATGATGAACAAGGCACTTACACACTAACTGAAGTAACCAACGGAACAGCCAACGTGAGCTTGGACTCCGGAGGCTATGCTACATTTCCAGGTAACGATACAACCAATGAAGCCCATCTTCAGGTTACAGGACCTGGTGGAGCAGGAACTTTTACCGTTTCTCTCTGGGTAAGAACAGACGATTGGACCCAGGGCAGCTTCCAAGGAATTTTTTCCAACAATTCTGGTGGTAGCGGGGCAAGTTTTTCATGGCAGCTTGACTCGTCTGGCGGAAATATCCGTGTCAGATCTAGCAGTGGGGTTTCCAGTATCGATTACGCAACAAGTAACCTAAGCTCAGATACATGGTATAATTTTATTGTTAGGAAAACAGGGGCGGGGACCGAGCTTTGGATCACTGAGCAAGGAGCTGGCACAGCAGTTAAAGTTGCTGAAGATGTTGATACCGCTCCTGGCGGGTTACAGAATTTTCGACTTGGCGCTAACCGTGGCGACGATTCCTTTTTCCGCATGGATATGGCAAATGTGAAAATTTACGATGATGCCTCTGTTAGCCTCAATACCTTATTGGCTGAAGGACCTCAGCTCGTCCCAGAGCCGTCTTCTGCTGCCCTACTTGGCCTTGGCGGACTCGCATTGATTTTGCGTCGTAGAAAATAGACCAAGGATATCTCTTGGCTTCTTAATAAGGCTGCAGCTAGATACAGCCATGCGAGTAGATATCCTTATCATTGGGCAGGGGATTGCCGGTAGCACGCTGGCAGTGGAGCTTCGTAAACGAGGTTTCTCTGTCTTGGTTGTAGATCGTGAGGATGAAGGGGCGTCCTCGCGTGTAGCGGCAGGTCTTGTCACGCCCATCACGGGGAAGGGGCTGAACCCAGCATGGAGGCAGGACGTTTATTTGCCTATTGCCAAGGAGTTTTACCAATCACTATCTCCCGATCTCTGGCATGATAGCCCTGCTGTGCGTCTCTTTGCCGATGAGAAGGAGTTGATGAAATGGCAGAGTAAACCTGATTTTGTTAGATGCTGGGGGCGGATGTTGGCTGTATCAGACTGCCCTATTTCATCCGTGCATGGGGGGATAGAAATGGGCGATGCCGCATGGCTAGATACCCGGCGGTTTATTTCCGTGGTGAAGGAGGAGCTCTTGGAAGATGGCGCATGGGTAGCTGAGGGTTTTTCACAACAGGATGCCTCACTTGCTAATGGAGTGGTGAGGTGGCGAGATGTAACGGCAGATAAAATTATCCTATGCCAAGGCGCGTACGGTTTGGGAAAAAGCGGATGGTTCAGTGAGGTCAATCACCGCAGTGCGAAGGGGGAAATTCTAACTCTAAATTTACCGGAGGTTTCGCCAAGCCATAGGCTCCATGCTAGAGGTTGGCTAGCTCCTCGTGGTGATGGCTTGTTCAAGGCGGGCGCCACTTATGATTGGAATCGGTTAGACAGTGAGCCTACCCCTGAGGGGAGAGAGTCGGTAATGCGGAACTTAGCCACTTGGTTGGATGTTTCTCAGGCGGAAGTGGTAGCGCATGAGGCCGGCGTGCGCCCGATCGTCCGTAGCAGTAAGCCGGTAGTTGGTTTTTTGAAGGAGCATGCACAGGTGGGTTTCTTTAATGGATTGGGATCAAAGGGCTCTCTCATGGCACCCGCAGTGGCGGCGCACTTTGCAGGTGTGCTGACTGGAGAGCATAAGCTAGATGAGGAGCTTAATCTTCAAAACCTCTAAGCACACGATGAAGGAAGAATCGATAGTTGGGAGTTTGTTAGAGGTGGCGCATAGTCATATTAGCGCCATCGTGGAACGGGGTGAGGTGGTCATGGATGCTACCCTTGGAAATGGGCATGATACCTTGTTTCTTGCGCAATGCGTAGGTGCGCGAGGCAGGGTGATTGGTTTTGACGTGCAGCAGGCAGCGATAGATGCCACGCGAGAACGTCTCGTGAGCAGTGGGGTTCCTGAGGCTGTTTATCAGCTTCATCTGATGAGCCACAGCCGGGCTGGAGATGTAATCAATGAGCCGTGTGCGGCGGTGATGTTTAATCTAGGCTATCTGCCAGGGGCGGAGAAATCGACCATTACTCAGACGAAAACCACGCTGGAGGCAATCCGTGCAGGGCTGGCTCTTCTGCGAGACGGCGGCATTCTCACCGTGATGTGCTATCCTGGTCATTCGGGGGGTGATGAGGAAGCTGCGGCTGTGTTAGAGTGGGCGCAGGGGCAGGGGGCGGGAGCTACGGTGTATCGTCGGGAAAACAGCCGTGAGACTACGCCGTTTCTAATCAGCCTCACCAAATGATAAGGCATCGGGTTTGATGCCGAGGTTTTTCTTGAGTGCTGCGCCGAGCGGTGTTTCTAACAATTTCAACCAATCGGAGTGGGTATCCACATCAGAAAGTGGAGGAAGTAGGGTGTAGGGTAGGCTGATGTTTTGCGCGGCGGTTTGTGTTTCTTTACAGGCCAGTTCGCTGCTCCATGGAATCTGGCGGAACAGCTCAGGCTGAGGCGCATCTAACATTAATAAATAATAGCCGCCGTCAGTGCTGGGTCCAATGACGGATGCAGGACTCTGCATGGCGGTAAGGCGGGAGAATGCTGCATTGATCCAGCGCGCTCCGCACTGTGGGCAATCACTGCCGATCACCGCGATCTCTGAGTAGCCGTCGGCAAAACCTTGATCAAAGGCGCGGGTTAGGCGCTCGCCTAGATCACCCTTACCTTGGGGTGAAAAATCCACTTCTTGTGGCTGCTGAGTGCTGCCATCAGGTGCTGGGATGAGGTAGCTGTCTGCCCCGTCTCCGCCATTTGCTTGGGCGTTGAGATAGGGGAGAATCCAGAAACGAATGGCATCATCAGCATCGTCCGGTGTGTAGCAGAAGCGAATGCGGCAGTTTTCCAGACCCCGTAGCTGGAGTAGCAGCACTTCTACCAACGCACGATAAATGCGGGTAGCTTCTTCCTCTCCGAGGTCAGCGGCGAGGCGAGTTTTTACGCAACCGGGGATAGGTTCTTTGAGAAATACGAGTAGTAGGCGCGGCATGGGGATAGAGATGACATAAGATAGTGGATTACGGCATAAAAAAGCGCGCTAACCAGATGGCTAGCACGCTAAAGTTTGATCAAGAAAAACGGGCAATTACTTGCTCATTTGCTCTTTGATTTTAGGGAAGCGAGTCTCTTTGAACTTCTTGATGTTTTGCCCCATCTTGCTCTCAGGAGCAGCGGCGATAGCCTCATCAATGGCTTTTTCAGCGCCTTCAACATTCTTAGACATCAGCATTGGGTTGATCTTCATGGCAAGGAGCTCTTGCTTGGCTTCACCTTCAAGCTTGTGCTCGGTGATGAAGGCATCAATTTTTGCAATGGCTTCGTCAGCATTGCCACCACGCATGGCGGTGCGAACGCTAGTTTCGAGTTCTTTGCGAGCAGCCTTGGTTTTTTGTTTGGCAACAAAACCTGTTTCGTCCTTAGGATCGAGCTTAGCTACTTGCGCAATGAGATCGCTGTATTGGCTGTGATAGTCTTCAGGAATTGCATCAAGAGCAGCTACCAGTGCCTTGGCCTTGGCTACGCCGTTGAGCTTGTTTGCAGAAGCAAGTGCTTCATCACGCTTGGTTTTGTTCTCGAGGAGTCCATCTAGGTGCTTGAGGTAAGAAGCAGGACCGCCAGCTTGGTAGCCAGTCTTGGCAAATGGCAGACCTTTTCCGTCAAGGAGAAGGATAGTTGGGAAACCTCTTACGCCATACTTTTTCTGAAGCTCAGCATTTTGCTTCTGAGTGGCTTCGCTGAGCTTGGATTTGTCACGTGGGAAATCGAGCTCTACGAGGACGAACTTATCGGCGATGCCTTTTTTGAATTCATCGTGCTTGAAGACCTCGTCAACGAGCTTGATGCACCATCCGCACCAGTCAGAACCAGTGAAGTCAACGAGCAGAGCTTTGTTCTCCGCAGCAGCTTTTTTCTTAGCGGCTTCGAAATCGGTCATCCAGCCGTCACCGCCAGCGGTGAGGGATGATGCTGAGAGTGCCAGAGCGAGTCCGGCGAGTAGTGTATTTTTTTTCATAGTGATAATGGGCTGCTGGTTAAGCAGGTGACCGCAAAATGGCTTGTGGCTGATACCCTGTCCACCTTTAACGGGTGTGAGGCGCTGTTTTGTCTAAGTTTTTCTTGGTAATTAGGCGTTTTCAAGTTGCTCAATACCTCTGATTCGGCAGGATGGGGGCGCGATGGCATATCCGGTGAATAAGGCATTCGATCTCATGCAAACGGCACACGAGCGGAACCGCTTGGCTCATGCATTTCTTATTTCAGGAGAGCCAGGATGTGGAAAAGAAGAACTTGCCGCCCGTGTGATCGAGATGCTGAACCCGCCAGCGGATGACTTTGGTGGCGGCATGAATCTCTTTGGCGAGGAGGAAAAACCCGCAGAAACCCCTGAGCTAGATAGCCTGAACGGTGAGCTTGTCCGCATCGTCCGCCCGCGCTCCAAGTCCCGCCGCATCACCGTGGAGGATATCCGTGAGCTGGAGAAATCATTTTTCCTAGCCGCT
Source organism: Akkermansiaceae bacterium (assembly GCA_049609505.1). Lineage (GTDB taxonomy): Bacteria > Verrucomicrobiota > Verrucomicrobiia > Verrucomicrobiales > Akkermansiaceae > Oceaniferula. The sequence goes on from JBMYYO010000097.1 coordinate 9,182, forward strand.
GCGCCAGGGCGGTGGAAAGTAGGTGTCATTGTGCATGCTGATCGATTAAATGAGAACTCTGAAAATGCCTTTCTGAAAACTTTAGAAGAGCCGCCAGAAAATTGCCTCTTGATGCTGCTAACAGATGCTCCTGGGCAACTCCTCCCCACAATTCTTTCCCGCTGCGTGAACCTCCCCCTGATGCCTCGGGATGGTGAAAAAACTATCTCTGAGATCCAGCAGCAACTGCTTTCCACCTTGGCCTCCATGAGCCGACAAGGAGTAGGGGACATCTCCCAAGCATTAACATTGCGCGGCGCCTTTAGCCAGATTCTTGCGGCTAAAAAAACCACCATCAGTAAGGCGAACGATGCCGCCCTCAAGGAGGAAACGCTCAAGTATAAAAATGCCACCGATGGTGAGTGGCTGAAGCAGCGAGAGGATTTCTATAAAGCACAAACGGAAGCAGAATATCTCATCGAGCGCGATCGGCTGTTAGAAACTCTCATCACTTGGATGGGAGATGTGGTGCGCATCAAGGTAGGCTCAGGGGGGGTGGAGTTTCCCACAGAAAAAGACCATGCACAGCGGGTGGCAGACTCAATGGATCTGCCCGCGTTACTGCAGCGCATGGATGCCCTGGAGGAACTCAAGGCGAACCTCCAAACCAACGCGCAAGAGCAGTTGGCTCTGGAAGTTGCGTTTCTAACAGCATTTGGTTAGATCTCTGCTTTGCCGCTCCGTAAGGTGAGAAAGGCCACCTCAGGAGCGCATGCAAACCGCACCGGATAGCCAACCGTGCCGAGTCCTCGGCTGACAAATAAACGTGAGTTGTTTTGCTGGAACTCTCCGTAAACATACTTCCTGCCGTATCGGACACCCACAGGTGCGTAGCCGATAAGCGGCACTCGGCATTGTCCCCCATGAGTGTGGCCAGATAGCTGCAAGTCCAACCGATGGTTTGCCTGCATGGTGTCAAAATAATCTGGCTCATGCACTAGAGCTATCACCGGCTCTTCTCGGTGACCTTGCATGGTGGCGGATGGATCGGCACTGCCACCCCAGACGGAATCTGTGCCAGCGATAAAAAGTTTCTCCCCGAGTATTTCTAACAGACTTCCCTGATTAAGCAGAAAATCAAATCCCGCTTGCCGGAATGAACTCTGAAAGGTGGTGAGATCTCCGTGCCAGCGATCGTGGTTTCCAGCCACGGCATAGATGGCGTGCTGGGCGCGGAGGTTTTGTAGGTGTGCCATCAGAGGGGAAAACACATTGGTCTCCTTCGTGATGTAGTCACCTGTGAGGGCTATGATGTGTGGATTCTCCCGGTTAACAAGATCGATAGCTTCCGCCATGAGCGCATCATGCACATCGGGTTGGTGGTGAAGGTCTGTTAGCTGTGCAATAACGATCCCATCAAGCGCACTTGGTAGCCTTGGTAAAGTGATCGTGCGGCGAGTCACGGTGAGGTGGCGTGGCTCAATCCAGCGGGCATAAACAAAGGCACCACCGGCAACGGCAAGGCTAGTGGTAATGAAGCGACGGCGGGTGATTTTAAGTTTCATGGTGGTTGAATTCACTCATACGCTACCCATGGTATGTGAAAACATGATGAAGCGAGAATGAAAAAACGCAGAGCCGTCATTTAGTAACTTAGCCACCCTGCACGCTGAGGGTGGTGAAATGGCTCGACAAATCGGGCGGGGGCTGCTGGTTTTTTCCCATGCAGAGTAGCACTTCTTCTTCACGAATCACGATCCCTCAGTATGCGATGGCACTGGCGCATGTGGCGAGTTTGCGGTCAGAAGATCCGTTTCGCAAGGTGGGGGCGGCGGCTCTTGATTTTGATAACCGAGTGATTGGCACCGCCTACAATGGGCTGGCTCCAGGGTTTGATGCTCCAGAAGGGTTCTGGGATAATCGAGAAGACAGGCAGAAGTTTATGCTGCACGCGGAGGTAAACCTATGCAGCCTTTTCAAACGTGGAGAGGTAAAGCTGGTGGCATCCACTACTATGCCGTGCACCGCTTGTATGCAGACTCTTTGTGCCTACGGTATTAAGGAGATTTATTACAAGGAAGCCTACCACGAGTCCTCGGCTCCTGAAATAGCCGAGACTTATGGGATCAAGTTCGAGCAAGTCACGGATTTTCCGCTTAGTTAGAATTATCTAACGGATTGTGATGTGCGGTCCCGTGGATTCCTTGCTGGGAGTAGTGGTCCAATACCAAACCGTGACTACGCCATCGTCTTTATCCTCCGAGTGAGAGATGGAGATCAATCGCTCCGGCCCGATCGCAGAAGCAAAGTCAGCAGCTTGGGCAAAGAGTTGATCAAACGACGACCAAACACCGCGGAAAGTTCGGAAATCAGCTCGCATGGTCGAGTTCGCTTAGTAGGTGAGGATTAGGGGATAGGTGAGGGAGTTTCCCTAGAATGGGATGTCGTCGTTTTGCAAATCCTCTGGGGATGGCTCCACTTCAGGGGGGCCGTCTTGGGCAGGTGTAGAGGGCTGGTTTGCTCCTGATGCAGAGCCGTGGCTGACTCCAGCTTCAAGGATCTTCCAGCAGTTGAGGTTGACGTAATATTTGCCCTTATACTCATTGCCGCGGATATCAAAGTTCACGGTGACGTCTTGGCCTTGTGAGAATTTATCCAGCCACTCGCATTTGTCTTTGATGAGTTCAAACTTAATGTCCTGTGGGTAGTTTTCATCTCCTGTGGTGAGGACAAATTCACGCTTGGTGAATCCGCTCGGGAAGGATTGGGTTTCGAAAATGACTTTCAGTTTTCCAGTGGCTTCGTACATGGCTGAATACTAATCACGGCGAATAGGCGTTGGGCAATGAAAAAATTTGGCGCTCTAATCGCGGATGAAAGTGGAAGGTTTTGGGCTCGCTAGTGATGACTTTCCCAAAGTCAGAATGGGGTCTCAAGCCGTTTGGCTTTTTTGCGGCGATGGAGGGTAGCTCCTGAGATGCCAAGATAGCGACCAAGCTCTTCCTCCGGGACGCTCAATAGGTTTTGGAGAAGTGTAAACTCTCTGAGTGGAAACCCCTTTCTGCGACGCTCGATGAGGGGTGTCTGTTGAGAGGCTCCCGCATGGCAAGTGGGGCGTGCTCATCTGGTGGCTCTGGAGGAAGGAACGAGGTGACAATGGGTTTGTCAGCGTATTTCACTGTGAAATGATTAAATCATCCAGATGATTGTTTCAGGTGGTTTTTTTTGTTTTTATCAAGTGAAGAGGTGATGGCTTGGCAAACTTGCTGATCTTGGTGGGGAAACACGGTGCGGAGGTCGAGGTGAAGTTTGTTTTCTATGACGGTTCCTACGATGGCGGGGTTGCTGGTGCGGAGGGTCTTGGCGAGTTTGTTAACTGACATTCCGGCAGGCTGGATAGCGATGGCAATGGAGGGGATCTCTGACTTGGGCATGGTGCCGCCGCCAGTGCGGGCTGTGGTGTCAGTGATGGAGCATTGGCTTTGGAGCTCTTGTGGAAGTGCTTCGATGATGGACTCGGCTCGTGCTGTTAGGGGAGCGGTTTTTTCCGCAATGAAGTCTAGCGCAGGCACGCCGTGGGTTCCTTTTTGTGAGCGAGTTGTTAGGTAGGTATCGATGCACTCTTGCAGGACAGTCAGGATGAGTTTGTCACAACGCACGGCGCGGAAGAAGGGTTCTTT
>JBMYYO010000098.1:0-12800 GCA_049609505.1 Akkermansiaceae bacterium
GTTTGCCAGTCGTACTGGGTTTGGCTTCGGGGGGCGAAGTCTTTGTCCATGACTTGGGTTTGTCCGAAGGCGGTGTAGTTGTAGCGTTCTACTACGGTGCCTGCGGTGTTGGTGATGGCTGTGACACTGCCCATGGCATCATTGAGAGCGTAGTGACGCTCTTTGTAGTTGGTGCTGCAACTGCTCGATGAGCTGTTGCCTGAATCGTGGTAGTAGCGGTCTCGGCAAATGAGGTCGTTGCGGCCTCGGACGCCATAGACGTGTTGACGCTCGGCACAGGTGTCTGTGTTGCGGCGTTCTTCTACGTTTTTCCAGTTACTATTGTAGTAGATGTCCACGGTTCCAGGGAGATTACCGAGGTAGGTAATCTTTCTGGTGCGTCTTGTCAAACCGTCGTACTCGTAATTTTGGTAAAGTTCTTTTTGCGCGGGGCTGGTGGATGAGGATGAGCTGCTTGATGAGCTGCTGCCTGCTCCGGGGCTTTTGAGGCTTACGAGGCGGTTCCAAGCGTCCCAGGTGGCGTGGTAGTGGCCGTCTGCGGGGACTTCTCCTACGGGGATGGTGGTCATGTTGCCCGCTGCGTCATATTGCACGGGGGCTGAGGTGCCGTCTAGGGTCTTGATTTCATTGACCTCGTTGTGGGTGCAACTGAAAGTTTTACCTAACCGAAGCATAACACCAGAATGTTTCCCTATGCCCTGCTCCGTTTGCCCAATCAACACCAAAGAATGCTGAAATTCAGCATTGCACCTTTGCCAAAATCACCGAAACTGTCCCCCCTCATCTGCAAGGATTAGGCAACATGAATGACTAGGTAACATGAGTACTGAGCGCTACGAGATTAAAGAAAAAATAGGACAAGGAGGTGTAGGTGCTGTGTACCACGCCTTTGATACGCAGCTCAATCGCGATGTGGCAATCAAACGAGTACTGGCCGAGGGCGGATACGAGGATCAGGGAGAAGCTACCAAACACCTGCTTAAAGAAGCTACCGCTCTCTCCTCTGTGCAGCACCCGCATATTGTTACCGTTTATGATGCAGGCATCGATGACGATGGTCCCTACGTTGTAATGGAGCTCATTCATGGTCGCACACTGGATCAGATGGTAGAACGAGGCACCCTAACGTGGGATGACTTACGCGAAGTCGCCTTACAATCGCAAGAAGCACTCATTGCTGCACAGGATCTGGACCTTGTGCACCGTGATCTCAAGCCGAGCAACGTCATGGTCTGTTGGCTGCCGTCTGGGAAATTTCAGGTGAAGATTGTGGACTTCGGTCTGGCAAAATTCTCAGCCACTCCATCGCTCCAGACTATTGACCATGGAGATGCCGTGTTTGGCTCTATTTTCTTTATGGCGCCTGAGCAGTTTGAGCGCACTCCGCTTGATAAGCGTACGGATATGTATGCCCTTGGCTGCCTCTACTACTACGCGCTCACTGGCATTCACCCGTTTTCTGGTGATACTGCTGCGGCTGTGATGGCAAGTCACCTGCAACATCACGTCACTCCACTACATGAAATCAGGCCCGACATTCCTAAATGGGGGGCGGACTGGATCATGTGGCATATTGAGCGAAACATGGACGACCGTCCCGCTGACTCCCGTGCTGCCCTCGAGCGCTTTCTTATTTTAGACAAACAATCAACCCAACCCGTTACTGTAACCATGACTGCACCTACTGAACCAACCCCCGATCCGGGCAAACCTAAATTTATTTTCCCAGGCTCTGAAGCTGCTGACGCTACACCTCCAGCGCCAGCTTCTCTTGCGCCAGCAACGCCCCCCACCCCTGCTACTCCTCCAGCAAGCCCTACGCCACCGGCACCAGAAGCAGCCACACCTCAGCCGCAAACAGCACCTCAGCCGATTGCGCCGCCTGAAGGAATCGTCAGCCCGCACACAGCGGCTCAACAAATATCTGCAGAACAAGCCGAACCTGAGCCAACACCTACTCCTTCTACCCCACCTACTCCAGAACCCACGCCTACTCCGGCTCCAGCAGTAACTCCCCCTGCGCCTCTAACACCCGCTACCCCACCTGCCCCAGCAGCGGTCACTCCACCCGCGCCGCTCACTCCGGCTACCCCACCTGCCCCTGTGAGCCTAGCTACTCCAGCGGTAGCCACCCCACCTACTCCAGCGACACCCGCCGCTCAAGCACCCGCTACCACTCCGCAAATTAGCCTCACTGGTGCGGCACCTGCTCAGCCAGCGGCTACTCCAGCTGCCCCTGCAGCTACTCCGCCGGCCGGAGCACCACCAGAGACACCACCTGCAGAAACGGCTCCCACCACCTATTCCTCCGCCAAACGCGGAATGCCAGCCGGTGCCAAATGGGCTATTGTTGGTATGCTGATTCTCGTTGTTGCAGTCGCCGTTGCGGTGATGAGAAACATGAGCAGCACGAACAAAGAGATCGAGCTCGTCAACAAAACCCTCGCTGATGCCAAAGCCCTCAATGATGACGGCAAACTGCAAGACGGTATGGAACTTTCCGAAGAAGCATTAGTAGGCACCCTCAACCGAGCCACTAGCATGAATAAAGAAGATAACCGTGCACTTCTCCTCAAGGTCATCGCCTACGCTAAAGGCAGTGGCTACGATGCGGATGCCATTATCCGAGACCACATCATCACAGCGAAGACGCCTGAAAGCATTCGCTCTGAAATGTTCCTCACGATCATGAACCGCCGCAAGAACGTCAGCAACATTGCTCCTCTTCTTGAGTTTGCCAAATCAACAGAAGAAAATAACTCCGCCGCTGAAGCCATCAAGGCTGCGGCCACTTCTGCCGAGGGTGAAAATGCTGATGCATTTATCGATGACTTCATTGCCCTCATTAATGATACCCAGTCCGCCACCGTGCGTGGCGCCGCTGAACGCGCTGCGGCAGGCATCATCTCAGAATCTGATAAAAAGGAAGACTTTGCCACCCCAATCTTCGGCTCTTATGAAACAGCCGGTGACGACGGAGCTAAGTATTCACTACTGCGTTTGCTCGCCACCGCTGGTGGAGAAAAGGCAAACAAGGCAGTTACCGAGGCTCTCAAATCTGACAAAGTGCCTCTTCAAAGTGCCGCCATCGCTGCCCTTGGTAACTGGGCGGATGACAGCCAGTTCGAGAACCTCGCCGATTTTATCTCAGAAACCGAGAACGAGAAACTCCGTAACAATGCCTTTGACGCAGCCTACAACTTCCTGCGCAAGGATCGCAAGCGTGATCCAGAAGACCTCGGTGACCTCTGGAAAACTCTCGCCGGCTCAGCCCAGACCCAGCGTGAAAAACTTAAAATCATTTCCGGCATGGCTAACCAAAAACACGAGTGGGCCATCCCCGTGCTCGAATACTTCACCGAGGACAAAGACGATAAAGTCATCAGCAAAGCCGAAATGGCTAAAGAGCGCCTAGAGAGACGTATTAGCGAAAACGACTCATCAGACGACGAGGACGAGTAAACGCTCCCTCCTCATTCGCCGTTGTGCGACCTCATTTCAAAGCCGCTTCCTAAGTTACAGGAAGCGGCTTTCTTACTCTTACCAATGCAGCTAAACTCGGCTAAACTTTTGCACTCGCGAGAGGACTTGAGTTTTAACCCCTGCAAATAAAGCACAAACACACCCGCCCCCCATCAAGAAACACTGAGAGGCTTAGCCGCCAAGATATCGATTGATCAGGAGATGTGAAAAAAATCCATTTTTCCATTGCCACTCAGCATCTTGCCATTCAGAATATTTTCACGATGAAAAAAGCACTTACGATCGCAGCCGCACTCATCTGCACCGCCACTGGCGCCATGGCAGATATTCAAGCCCCTCCAGGCTCCACATACACATCCACCCGCAAGCTTGGCCGGGCACTCAGCAACATCCTCTACGGTATCGTTGAAATTCCTGAGCAAATCGTCCGCAAGAACAATCAATACGGTCGCAAGGCTGGTTGGTCCTACGGTGCTGTTGATGGTGGCCGCCGCGCATTCAAGCGCCTTGGTTACGGCTTCTATGAGCTCTTCACATTCCACTGCCCAACGTATCACGGCACATTCAAGCCACCATACGAGCGCTGCGGTGAGGACGGACGCATTGAGATGAACCCACACGATGGCCTCTCTGAGTTCCCTCCATCACTTGGTGCAGAGCACTACTACCACACACGTGCGCAACAGTGGTAAGCTCTAGCTAATCAATAAAAAAATTTCAACCCGCCACTGAAAGCAGTGGCGGGTTTTTTCGTATCTGCTATAAAGCTAGTGCACGCACGACTCGTTCTCTATGAAACGCCGTTACCTACGCCTAGTCAGACGCGCTTTTCGCTATCTGCGCCACCCGCAGATAAGAAAGCGCCCATGGCTAACCGCCCTAACAAGACCTCTATTCAGCAGAGATCTTTGGCAGCCGTGTCGGTTCACAATTGCGGGTGGATTATCAATAGGTTTGTTCTGTGCGATGTTACCCATCCCGTTTCAAATGCTACTTGCCGCACTGGCATCCATGCGAGCACGGGTGAATATACCAATCGCCATGGCAGCCTGCTGGGTGAGCAACCCATTTACACAGATTTGGATTTGGTTATCTCAAGAGCGCCTTGGTGATTGGATCCGCAGTAAGTCAGACTCACACATGCTGCATATGTTTGATTTCGAGAGAAGAGTGCTGGATCTAGTCACACTCAACATCGCCAGCTTTATCGTCGGATTCCTTGCGATGGGTGTCATTCTCAGCCTACTTGCCTACCCAATTGTTTATGGCATTTCAGCCTTCCTTCCTAACCGAGGGAAAAACGTCCGTTTCCCGAGGAAGTCAAATCACTTGCGCGCGGACGAGGAAACAAAAGACCGCTCGCTTACCCAGCCTCCGCCGTAGTGCGCACCTAATCGTCTTCCCACTTTCACCTCTGGCAGGAAAAACGTCTGGTTAGATTTAGCGTCTGACTTACCCATCAGCTTCCAGAGGATAATTACAAGCAAGCCGAACACAGCAACCGCTATGGCAAAGTAGATGAGTATCCCCATGTCTTCTTTTCCTGCCCAACCAGGAGTTTTAATTTTGTGGTATCCGATAACTCCCAATGAGAGTTGATCAATGTACACATTAAGTTTTTCATCATGGGGTGATTCGCTGTCCTTAATGGCATCCAAGGCATCTGCCACCATTGCTTTCATCTGCACACTAGGGATCACACCTCGCTCCGCCTCTTCATCGATTCGCGAGCCTTGGTAATATCCCACGGCTGGATTGTCTCCGTTTACAATAGGATCTAACTGATAAACAACAACTATGCCTTGGCGACCATCTCCGAGCCACTCATGGTAGAGGTCTGTGGCCCTTTGTGACAAATCAACACCAAACACATTGTAGTAAATAACCAAGTAAACCGGATATCCACCCTCTTGCTCAATTTTGCGCAGCTTGTCACTCATTGCCGCAAGATCAGCGGGCTTTTCCCTGAACAGGCCGGCATCATCTAAAATAAGATTCTTGGGAGCGGCTGGGAATCCTTCCTTGGTGGAGGAAATATCTTGGGCGCGGGCACTTACCGCCAACAGCAGTAGAATACTGACAAGCAACAGAGCCGTCAGCCTCACTATGATGTGGTGCAATATACTGAGTGCGTAGGGGGCGCTTGATTTCATCACAGTGATTTACTTATCAATCAAAGAGGATCATCTGTCCGAGCAAATGATTAGGGGTTTTTCTCAGGCTCAGTTGGCTTGGGCGCTGATTGGTTCTTCTTAAAGTAATCACTCACTTTTTGCAACGCAGCTTGATCTAACAAGCGAATTCTAATTAGATCTACCACCAAATTCACCGCGCGCTCGCGCTCGAAGTCCGTGTATATTTTCTCGGCTGTGTCAGGTTTCCCTGGAGGAGCTATCAATAAGTTAGGGAGTATTTTATCCACACCAGGGAGTGCCTTCTCAGGAATAACCGTGAGAACAACAGCTTTCTGCCCAGCCATTGGACCGGTCATGATTTCAGGAGGCTCCCCTTCTGCCAGAGCATCGATGTTTTCTTGCTCGTCAAAAATGCCCAGCTTACGGCAGTTATCAAAGTTGCTCAGTAATGACTCTTTGATAAGCCGTTGTTTATCTGTTAGAGTAGGCTTGTCTGTTGTAGAGAACCATCCACCGTCTTCGATGCCGTTGATTTCATCAAGCATTTCTGGTGCTGTCATGCCAAGCTCCGTGCCCCTGTGCATTTGATACATCGCCTTGTAGAGATCCGCTTTTGCATTATCTGCATAGAATTGCTCAAAGGCGGATGCCTCCGAGGCATAAGGGGTCAGCTCAGCCACAGCGGCTTTCCCATCTTGGTGGCGGTTGCAGGTTTTCACCCCGAATAGAGCTAAACCAAGGGCTAACGCAATTATTACCCCTTGCTTGATGTAGTAGCTCACCGGCATTTTTGTGTCGGACATGATTTTATTAAACCAGACTATCAAGCCATGTTCAAGACTTGAATCTGCGGTGATCCCTACAATTGAACTGTGCTTCTTCTAACGAAATTTGCCCAGAGTGGAGAAGCTGCTCTAGGCTCTCATCGATGGTGTGCATCCCTTCGCCTTGGCCGATTTCGATCAAACCAACAATCTGCTCAACCTTGCGCTCACGAATGCAGGTGCGTAGTCCGTGGTTCATACGCATAACCTCAGTGGCAAGTGCCCTACCCTGCCCATCAACTTTACGGATGAGCCGCTGGGAAACAATCGCCTCTAGTACATTGGCTAACTGTGCGACAATTTGCTGCTGCTGGTCTGAGGGAAAGACATCCACCAAGCGATCCACACTCTGAGGTGCGTCCACGGTGTGCAGGGTGGCAATCACAAGGTGCCCAGTTTCCGCCGCGGTGAGTGCGATGCGGATGGTATCCAGATCTCGTAACTCGGAGACCACTATCACATCTGGATCTTGCCTCAGTGCCTGCCGCAGAGCCTTGGGAAAACTCTTGGTATCATGCCCGATCTCACGTTGTTTGACGAGGCAGGATAGATGGGGATAAACAAACTCAATCGGATCTTCAATGGTAACGATCACACCGGAGCGCGTCTCGGAAATCCGCTTCACCATGGAAGCTAACGTGGTTGTTTTTCCTGAACCCGTCACCCCTGTAAGCAGGATAAGCCCACGGCGCAGCTGGCAAATTTGCTCAATCACAGGGTAGTGGCCGAGTGTTGCTAGATCGGGGATTTCTTCAGGAATGTGCCGGAATGCAGCCTCCACATGGCCTCGCACAAAGTGGAGGTTCCCTCTGAACCGCCCTACCCCTTCAACGTGGATAGCGTAGTCCAACTCCCAGTCTTTTTCTAACTGCGCCCGCTGGGACTCGGTGAGGGTATCAAACACGAGCTGCTTGGTCGCTGCGTCATCAAGGCAAAATTCCTCTAACGGAAGCAAGTGCCCATCCACACGCGCAGCGGGCGGAGCACCGCTGGATAGATGAAGGTCAGAGCCGCCGCGCTCCACGGCGACGCGTAAGTAATCGGTCACATTTTTAAGTTCGCTCATATGGTCATCAAGTTAAGGGTAAATAGAATGGTTAGGAAATGCCACGCATCAATCGATCAAAGTCCTGTGCATTTGGCGCCGCCTGGCGCGCAGTTTCTTGAGTCATAAATCCTTGCTGGGCAGCAGCCGCTAGATAGCGAACGTAGGAGCAATTGTTAGGATCATCGCCACGGTTGATATGATCCGCGATCTCAGCCTTATTCCCCTCTCTGATCCAGGCTCTCGTTGCTGCTGCGTTTTGTAAATGCTCCACCGCCAGCACCATTCCAGCTTCTTTTCCGGGTAGAAGTTTCTGAGAAATCACTCCGATAAGTTGGTATGACAGTAGATCTAGCAAGCTATCTCTCTGATCTATCGGCATCAAATTGGTAATTCTCTGCAACGTGTCTGTCACGCCTGAGCTGTGCAGTGTGGCTAATACCAAGTGCCCTGTCTCTGCCGCCTGTAGGCATATTTGAGCTGTCTCAAAGTCTCTGATTTCGCCCACTAGAATAATATCCGGGCTCTGTCTCAGCGCTGCGCGTAAAGCTGCGCTAAACGAAGTGGTATCTGAGCCAAGTTCACGTTGTGAGAAGTAAGATTGGTGGTTAGAAAAAAGATACTCGATCGGGTCTTCGATGGTGATGATGTGCTTGGATTCATATTCATTGATCCACTGTAGCATAGCGGCCAATGTGGTGGACTTACCCGAACCGGTAGCACCAGTGACAAGGATCAATCCTGAATGCCTCTTCGCCCATGAGGTTAGCAAATCCACGGGAGCACCCAGCTCCTCTAGCGAAGGGATCTCTTCTTTGATCGGGCGCAACACTGCCGCCAAATTCCCCAACGAGAGGTAGAGGTTCACGCGTAGCCGTTTGCCACCGCCAATAACCATACTGCAATCTGTCTCCGATGCTTCGTCAGGCTCAGCTCCGCAAGCTTTCCAGAACTCCGCCATCGCCTCCCCTGAAGTAACCTCCGCCCCTAGCACATTGATCCTCCCGTTTACCCGCACACGGGGCACACAGTCAGCACATAGAAACAAATCCGTTGACCCTGACAAGAAGGCCTCTTCAGCAAGTTGCTCAATAGAATGGCTCATAAATAAACTTCACGCATCTAATCGAAAAGCCACTCACACGGCAAGAAGGAAGGTAATTGTGATGAATTTAATTTTTAGTTTTTCAAACCCACGTCCCATTGTCTAGTTTAGCTCAAGACATGGACGGCAATACTGATAAACACACTGCACACTGCACCTCATGCGGGTGCAAGATGGATATCACTGCTCTGGCACCCTACACAAATGTCGTTTGCCCGCACTGTGAGCACCACACTCGCGTAAAGTGCGAGCTTGGCCCCTACCTACTGACCTCCCGTCATGCGGCTGGCGGTATGAGCATGGTCTTTGCCGCTCGCGATACCACGCTACAGCGCGAGGTGGCGGTAAAAATCCTCAACGCAAACTACTCGCAAGACGAAGTGCGCATGAAGCAGTTCGAGCACGAGGCTCAGATCACCGCAGCTATTAGCCACCCGCATGTGGTGAAGGTGTTTACCGTAGGGCATGAGTATGGCCAATTCTACATCGCAATGGAAATGGTCCCGGGGGAAAACTTGGAACAGCGCATGAGCCGGGAGGGAGCACTCTCTGAAGAGGTTATCCTACCAATCGCCGCAGAGATCATCTCAGGTCTCAGTGCCGCACAGCAGGCCGGGCTGATCCACCGCGATGTCAAGCCGGGCAATATCCTCTTCGATTCCGCCGATCATGCTAAAATTGTGGACTTCGGGCTCTCTCTAGTTACCCAAGGAGGTAAGGCAAAAGCAGATGAGATTTGGGCCACCCCCTACTACGTGCCCCCCGAGGCGCTAGATGGATTAGAGGAAGATTTCCGGAGCGATATTTACGCCCTTGGAGCCACTCTCTACCACGCCCTTTCTGGTAAACCACCCATCTCAGAGGAAAGCAAATCAACCAAGTCTGTTAGGTTGGCTAAAAATAGCATCCCACCTCTTGCCCAGACCGCCCCATGGCTGAAGCCTGAAACTTGTTATCTTGTGGACAAGGCAATGGCCATCAATGCGGAAGAACGCTTTTCATCCTACTCTGAAATGAGCGAGGCATGGCAGGCCGCGCATCTCGCAGTGCAGAATAAAAATGCCGCCACACCGATCCGTAGCCAGCAGCGCGCCCAACGGCGCTCTCGTAAAAAGCTCAGCGGGCTAGCTTCGCTAATCGTTTGTGCCGTAGTTGCACTCGGCCTAATTGGCGCCGCCGTGATGGTGTTTCTAAACAAAGATCAATCCGTTGAAACTCCCCCGCCGCCCGTGGAAGACCGCGATTTCAATAACCCAGCAGACAATGAAGACGATGCTTACTCGCCTGAAGTCCTTGCAAAAATCGCCAAAAACCAACGCCGTGCTCATGCATTGATTAAAAAGAAACTATACCCGCAGGCAATCAACTCCTTCCACACCATCATGGAGGACCCCGAAGTCAAGGAGCCAACTGCATCTTGGGCGGGAGTAGAGGCTACCATCGTCAGCTCACTGCGCGATCACGGCAACGAGCAGCCATCGTTGGCAAAACTCAAACAACACATCAGCGCCAAAGGCGATGTCAAAGATGCCCGTATCCAAGAAGTTGTTAGGATCTTTGAGAACCCCGGCATCATCCGCCAAGTGAAGGCTGGTGACGATCCTCTCTCAGTCATCCCGCTGACTGCTGCCGCTATCAAAAACTGGGAGCTCGGAGCATGGGACATCGCCACGAGCCAATTCCAACAGGTCACCCAGCATCCGCTGCCAAAAGAAAGCCCGCTGATGGCATACAAACAACTAGCCGCTAATTTCATAAGCGATCACAATCAACTCAAACCCTTCCTGCACATCGAACTCCCGCAGAGCCAGGAGGAAACCGATCAGTTGTTAGCAAGATTGCGCCCATTGCTGAATCAACTTCAAACGGCGCGGCAAGGTGGCCGCACACGCTTCTACATCCGCACATGGCAGCTACGCCTCACACGCCACTCTCGTCACCTGCGTAAGCTCGCCGCCATCGCAGACGCAGAGCGCAACAGGCCTCCAACATACACCGAGGTGCTACCTCAGTTCCACAAGCTTATCGCCAGCGCCGACTTCGCTAAAGCATCCACCCTGCTCACAAAGGCAGATACCGATAAAAGCGAAAAATCAGAGTCAGATACCTGGATCTACTTTACTGATTCCGCTAGCGCATTCATCGGCGATCTCACCGATACCATCAACAAGAAAGCCACGAAGGCAAAAATTCAAACCATCGAGGGCACCATCTACACCAGTGTCATCTCAGCCAATGCCGATGGACTTCTGTTAGCCAATAAAGACGGACAACAACAAGTCGCTTGGAAAAATATTGATCCCGAAAGCATCCTTACGCTGCACAGCGCTGTATTCAAACACAAACTCTCCACCCTAGAAGGTCAGCTCGGGACCGAACAAGCAGTTTGCTACGCCTGGCTAACCGGACAGCGAGAAAAAGCCAAAATCGCTGCCGCCAAACTCTCCAGTGTGAGTAACAACTTCAAAAAACGTTGGGCAGATGCCATGCGTATCCAACAAGACGCCCCCTAACACCACCATGCCTTCCCCTTCTTGGACTCCTAGCTCGTGGCGGAAACTAACCGCCAAGCACCAGCCTGTTTACTCTGACAACGCAGCACTCTCAGCCGTCACCGCTGAGCTTTCCGCCAAGCCTGCCTTGGTATTTGCTGAAGAAATTACCGCCCTGCGCTCAGACCTCACCAAGGTGGAACGCGGTGAAGGATTCCTCCTGCAAGGCGGCGACTGCGCAGAGAGCTTTGCGGAGTTCTCAGAGAAAAACATCGCCAACACCGTGCGCGTCATCCTCCAAATGGCAGTCACCCTCACCTACGCAGGCTCGTGCCCAGTGGTAAAAATCGGCCGCATTGCCGGGCAGTTTGCTAAGCCACGCTCCAGCCCAAATGAAGAGCGCGATGGGCTGTCACTACCAAGCTACCTCGGCGATAGCATCAATGGCTTAGAGTTTACCGAAGCTAGCCGCATCCCCGATCCAAACCGCATGATGCAGGCCTACCATCAATCCGTTTCCACCATGAACCTACTGCGCGCGATGACCACCGGAGGTTTCTCCAGCTTGCGCAACGTCAAGGACTGGAACAGCCGCGCCGTGGAAAACTCACCTCTCACCGAAAGATACGGCGCCATGACGGATGAAATCCACCGCGCGCTGGACTTCATGGAAGCCTGCGGCCTACCACTAGAAGCCTTCGCCAGCTTACAAGGCACCGCCCTCTACACATCCCACGAGGCACTTTTGTTAGAATACGAGCAAACAATGCTCCGCCAAGCTGAGGGAGCGGACGGCTCTTGGCACAGCCACTCAGCCCATTGCCTATGGATCGGCGAACGCACCCGCCAGCCTGATGGCGCGCACGTGGAACTCCTACGTGGTGTGCAGAATCCCATCGGCGTAAAACTTGGACCTACAACTACCGGACAAGACTGTCTTGATTTGTTAGATAAACTAAACCCCGACAACGAATCGGGAAAAATCATCTTCATCTGCCGGATGGGAGCAGACAACATCAAAGAAGCCCTTCCGCCATTGTTAGAAACCGTTAGCAAAGCGGAGCGCAACGTCATTTGGCAGTGTGATCCCATGCACGGAAACACCGCTACCTCGCCATCAGGGTATAAAACTCGTAGCTTCGAGCGCATTGTCAGCGAGATCATGGACTTCTTCGCCGCCCATCGCGCCGCCGGAACCCACCCCGGAGGCTTGCACCTAGAAATGACTGGCCGCTACGTCACCGAATGCACCGGAGGAGCCCACGCCATCGCAGATGAAGACCTCCACCGCTGCTACGAAACCCAATGCGATCCCCGCCTCAATGCAAACCAAGCATTAGAAATAGCCTACCAAGTAGCCACCGCACTGAGAGGCTGATTTTTCTTTAGGCCTTAGGAAAAAAATTTATGTTTTGGGATTCCATGCGTTCATAGAATCGAGCCAGCATTCCGAATAGCTTTCTGTTAATGGCGTTCTCCCACACCCTAGCCCAATAATGCTAGAAACTTTGTGCGTTAAGCTCGGCAAGCAGATCGCGGTTAGAAATATCGCCTAACATTTTCAGCTCAGGCATCAGCGCTTCCCTTGCAGGAATGCCGTCGTTATCGCGGCGGCCGCAGTGGGTGCAGGAGGCGAAGCCGGGGTAGTCTTTAGTTTTTTGGGGGTCGTTTTCTGGGCTAACCAGAGTGATGACGGGGCGAGGTCGGGTTCTTGTT
>JBMYYO010000099.1:0-12739 GCA_049609505.1 Akkermansiaceae bacterium
AGCTAAGCGCTCAGCGATGGAGTTGAGCTGGAAATCCCACTGGAATTTTTTATTTCCGTTGGTGGTTGTTAGGTAGGGGGCGAACTCGGCGTTAGCAACGGTTGGATTAAGGTCTAACAAATATTCTCCCAAGTGAGGAATTCCATCTCCATCTTCGTCTGCCGTCATATTTAGATCCGTGAGACTATGGGCGGTAGCCCAGTCAAGAAACGGCTGATCTGGATTCAACCCTAATAGCTCGCTAAGGATTTCCCGCTCGGTGAGTGGTGAGATGTTTGACGAAGTGGCTGTATTGATAGCGTCTAACAATGTTTTGGCGATCAATGCCTGCCCATTTGTCGATGGGTGTAGGCCTTCCTTGCAGAACAAATAACGAGGCCTGTTCTCGCGCGTGGGATCTACGTCTTTGATCATTTCAATAGCTCCTATGAATGCGGGCTCAGGGGATAAAATACGATCCGTCAGCTGTGAAATAGCCGCTGGTGTGACACCGCGTTGCACAGCAAGCTCAGCGATGGCCTGATTGAGCGCGGCGACTTTTACAGATGCCTGTGAGCGTTTCACTGGATCTGGATGGGAGCTTATCTTATCTGGTGCGGCACCTAAGTCAGGAACATCTGCGAGCACGATGGGGACGGATGAGCTTGCTCTGCGGATTTCATCGATGACGTCGTTTAAATTTGCGATGATAGTGGCGATGATTTGCTCTGTGGTAGGGTCACCGGGCTCAGGATCATAGAGCGTTCCATACTGGGAGCGTAAGTCGTTTCCTCCGATCATAATCACCACTACATCCACTTGGCTGTATTGGGGGAACATCTGGGTGCGATTATAGAAGGCGAAAAAATCAGTGACTGAGGCAGTAACAATCTCCTGCCACTGGCTGCTAGTGAAGCCAGGAATCCCCCAGTTATATTCATAACCAGCATCGCGATAATCTGGGTAGGAGAGGAGCTCTTCCTCGTAGCTGCCAAAGCTAATATCGCTAGCGCGGCGGGCGGCCAGGATCTCCACCCAGTTCATGGTATTGGCGATCACAGGCATCGAGTCAGGCGCGCTGAATGGAAACTCAAAGCGATACTCCTCCGTCATGCTATCGCCGATGGTCATCACCGTGAGTGGCGCGGCATTGACCGTTGAGATAGGCAAGGTTGCTAGCAGTGCCCCGATCACAGAGAAGAGTGTGTTTGCCTTCATTGTTTTCAATCTATCAGCAATGGATAAAAAATCAAATAAAGCGATGATTGCAGAGTGGCAGAGCTTGGCACATAGTGGTGGAGGCATAACAAACATTGTACAATCCGATGAGCGATTCACCACCTTCTGAAACCACCTTCACGGGGAAACCATCACCGCCCAAAGGGCATCCCGCATTGCGGTTTGTCATGGGGTTGTTGCTCAAAGGGCTAGCCGCTGTGATCCCAACTGTGGGAACAATCTGGCTGTTGGTGATCATTTACAAAATCCTACTCAAGGTAGGAGAGGTGATCATTGAGAAACTGATGATCCTGCTTAATGGTATTCGCTGGCAGGTGCATGATCGGGCGGGGGAGTTTGAGACGTGGAGTTTTGATTTCTTTGGGTCGAACTTTGTGCGTTTCCTTATTCCTGTTGTTTTGCTTCTGCTAGCTGGGTTTGCGGTAGCGAATCGGCCAGGAAGGAAAATTCTCCACTGGATGGATGCCGCCATGCAGAGAATTCCCTACCTTGGTTTTATCTACTCGGCGTTGAAACAATTTGTGGATGCTGTTAGGAACCTTGGAGGCGATCGCAAGTTCAAAAGCGTAGCCTACGTGGAGTATCCCAGCCCTGGTTGCCGGATGTTAGGTTTTGTAACTGGCAATTACCATGATGCGCAGACGGGGAAAGATGTCACCACGGTCTTTATCCCAACCAGTCCGAACCCGATGACAGGCTTCATTGTGATAATTGATGACGATAAAGTTTACGACAGCGAGATGTCACTGGAGGAGGCGAGTAAAATGATCCTCTCCGCTGGGTTGGTAGCACCCGCTTCGTTTCAAGGGGAGGTGGAGAAATCGCCTGAGGCCAAGGAGTGAAGATACTCCGCGGCGAGGTCTTCTACTTCTGCGAGTGATGAGACTGTGCAGAGCTTTTGACGTAGAGGTTTGGCACCGGGGAAGCCTTTGCAGTAGGTCATGAGGCGTGAGCGCATGGCCATGATGGTTTGGCGCTCGTTGCCGTAGCGGTTAGACCCGAGGGCCATGCTGCAGTGTCTAACAATCATTTCCCATCGTTCAGGGATAGGCACAGGTTCGGGTTGTGTTCCTGTTGTTAGATAGTGCTTGGCTTCGCGAAACACCCAGGGGTTTTGCATCGCGGCGCGGCCAATCATGACACCGGAAACGGCGGTGTTTTCACGGCGATTTTTTACGTCCTCCCCAGTGTGGATGTCGCCATTGCCAACAACGGGAACAGAGACGTGCTCGGCGCATGCATTGATTACGTCCCAGTTTGCTTCGCCTCGGTAGCCTTGCGCGCGGGTGCGTCCGTGGATGGAGATCGCCTGCATTCCCTCCTCTTGGAGAATGCGGCAGACCTCGGGAGCGTTGACGGATTTTTCATCCCAGCCGATACGGATTTTGGCGGTTACAGGAACGCGGTCCCCTACGGCCTTAGCCACACCAGAAGCGACGCTGGCAAGGGTGCCGCAGTCTTTGAGGAGTGAGGAGCCGCCGTTTTTTGCGACGACTTTGTTGACGGGGCAGCCGAAGTTGATGTCGATGAAATCGGGGCGTTTCCAGTCGATGATTTTGTTAGCGGCTTCGCCCATGCGTTCGCCATCGCCGCCGAAGAGTTGCACGCCGCAGGGGCGTTGTTCATCGGTGAACTCGGTGTATTTCCGTGTGCGGTCGTCTTGGCGAATGATGCCCTCTGCGGAGACAAATTCGGTGACCATGACATCGGCACCAAGCTCTTTGCAGATGGAGCGGAACACCACATCCGTGACACCAGCCATGGGGGCGAGGTAGAGGGGGAATTGTTCGTTAGCGAACCAATGGAGAGGAGAGGGCATGATGCAGTTTATAAATCAGAAAGAGCTTTGAGGTCGAGTAGGTCTTTATCTCGTCCGCAGGTAGCTTTGTTGACTTTTAAGTCATCGACACCGATGAAAGGAACTTCAAATCCACCGAGGTCTACTAGAACTCTGTTAGGGTAACTTTTTTTAAACTCAACACCGGGAATTGAGGTGAAAAGTTCTAGGCGGAACGGTTCAAACCCCATGCGGATAATTTGTGCTTTTTTGGTGAAGGGTTCAGGATCTATATCATTGCCCTTAAAACCGAAATCTTTTAGAACAGCTGCAGCTCGTAGGGCATTTCCTGAGGAGCGCTCTAACCAGATATTGAGATCGCCTGTGAAACAGGGGCGCGTATAATGAACCACGGCGTATCCTCCAATGATGAGAAACTTAACCTTGTGTTTGAGGCACAATTTCAAGAACTCTTTGTATTCTTCTGTCAGATTGATTTTTGCCATATAATTGTTCCCTCAATGCTTCCAAGCCGTTCAGACGCTCAGTAGGAGTGGCGGCTCGCCAGTAATCATCAGTTTGTTTTTCGGCCTCTTCGAAATTCATAACTTCGAGTTTCCAGTGAGATCGATCATTTTTTTGAGATGTCTCCATGGGGATATTGTAATCTATTCCTCCTCATCTGTCGAGGCCTCGGAATGCTTCTCATTCTCGGAAGGATCTTCGGAGGCATCTTCTGAAGATTCTTCGCTAGTGGGATTGGTCTCTGTTTCTTCTTCTTTTTCGGGTTCGGGGACACGGCCTCCGTTTTCTAACAAAATGGTAACTTCCTCCTGCACTTGCTCAATTTCTGAGAGCGGAATGTTAGGATCTTTAACGATGAATACATCGCCCGTTTTACGTTGCTCGTAAATGCGGATGATGCCAGTGGCGGTGGGTTGGGAGTCAGCTTCGATGAGTTGTTTCTTCCGTTCTAACATAACGGCGAGAATGTAGCGGGCGTTCTCTGTGTGTTCCTCGTCCTCCTCGATCAAGCGGCGCAGAAGGTCCTCGGGGCTTTCATCAGTGACCTCTACCTCCTCTTCTTTGACTGGAGCATGGTAGGTGCTGCCCCAGAATGAAAACGGAGCATCTTCATCGGTGCTGCGTTTTTCCCAGGCGTCCTTGCTGAAGTCCTTGCGGAGATAGCCGCTGGATTCGGGATCGGGGAAGAGGGCGGTGTAGAATGCCTCGCCGTCTTCAAAGTGTTGTTCGGTCACGCTGCAGACATGTGCGCGGGATTTGATAGACCATGGTTCGTTGAGTGCCATGCGCGGAGTCTCAAGTTTCAACTTTCAAGTTTCAAGCGTAATGCGCATTCAGGGGTGTTTTTGTAAGACAAAGCTGATAATCCATGTAGAATAGTGACATGGAAGAAATTGATCCCCCTCAGACAGTTATTAAGGTAAAAAAATCCCGAGCTGGGAGTGTGTTTGCTTTTTTTGTAGGAGTGTCACTCTTGATGGTGGCGGCGTTTGCTTGTTTCCATTTTTTTGTTACGAAAACGAGCACTGCTCCCGTGGAGAGATTCGCTGAGGCACTATCCAGCATACTAGGTAGCGAGGTTACCGTGAGTGGCTCTACTGCCGTTCTTGAGAAATCTGAGATTGGCGAGTTGGCTTTGGTTCAGCGGAAAACGCAAGCGATCACCAAGTATGAAACGAAATGGATGGGCAGCACTAAGGTGCTCATTGTGCGTGGTGATTTTCTAGTGAAAGCTGGGTTTGATCTCAGTGAGGGCGGGCAATGGGGTTTGTTAGAAGGCAAGGTGAATGGACCGATCCCAATGGGAAAGGTGCTTAGTGTGGAGCCCATTGGTGAAATGGAAATATACCACTCTAAGGATGGAACTATTAATAAGCTTAGCACGTCTGATGCTGCTAGTGCGTTTAACTATCTCAAAAACCAAGCCCGCCGCGATGCCGAACGAAGTGACATCGCGGAGGAGGCTGAAAAGGTGCTGCTACGCCGCATCAATGACCGCATGAACGCGGGCGGTGATACCGACGCCATTCAGTGGCAGGAGAAGTTGCCGTAATTCACCGCAAATGACCTAGTGCTCCATCGGGCTTTCGCCTGAAGCATCACCGAGGTGGGCGAGTTCTTTGGGCAGGAAGTTTTTGAAGCGAGTCTTATCGATGGCTTTCATGTATGCCTCCTGAGGTGTGACCATGCCGGCCTGGAGTTTATCCCAGATGGCTTCATCCATGAACTGCATCCCCTCACCTTTACCGCCGATGATGACGTCGTAGAGTTTCTGGGTTGCCCCTTCACGGATAATGGCAGACACGGCGGTGTTGGCGAACATGATTTCGTTCACCGCTGCGCGTCCAGGTTTATCACATCGCTTCATTAGCAACTGCGCCACCACGCCGCGCAGGGAGGCGGCAAGCATGGTGCGAACCTGGCTTTGCTGGTCTGCGGGGAACACGTCCACAATCCGGTCAACTGTCTTACGTGCGTTGTTCGTGTGCAGGGTGCCGAAGACTAACAGACCCGTTTCCGCGGCCGTTAGCGCTAGTGAAATGGTTTCCAAATCCCGCATCTCACCCACGAGTACGATGTCGGCATCTTCCCGGAGAGTGGCACGCAGACCATCGGCAAACGAAGGTGTCTGGATCGGCACTTCTCGCTGGGTAATGATGGATTTTTTGTTGCGGTGCACAAACTCTATCGGCTCCTCAATGGTAATGATGTGGCGGTTGAAGTTCGTATTGATATAGTCAATCAACGCCGCCAAGGTGGTGGATTTACCGGAACCTGTTGGCCCGGTAACAAGCACAAGACCTGAGCGCATGTGCCCGAACTCTTTAATCACAGGCGGGATGTTGAGTTCCTCCAGGGTGGCAATTTCCGTGGGAATGAGTCGGAACACAGCGGCGAGTCCGTTTTTCTGCTGTAGGTAGTTACAACGGAAGCGGGATTGCTCGTCCATCGAGTAAGCGAAGTCAAGGTCGCCGGTTTTCAGATAGAGTTCGTATGCTTTGGGATCGCAAATTTCGCGTAGCAAAGAATCGATACGCTCTTTGGTGAGCAGCTCGGACTCTGGGATGACGGAGATTCCGCCGTGGACTCGGACTTTCGGATACTCGCCCTCACTCATGTGGAGATCAGAGCCGCCGGATTCAACGAGATAGGTAAATAGCTTGTCAATTTCAGCCATAATAAATGATAATAAAAGTTAGAAATAGAATAGTAATCTTAGAGAGCAAAATACTGGCGCATTTGCCCTTTGTCTTCGGCGCGGAACATCGCCTCTTCTTGGCTGATTTTGCCTTTAACGTAGAGATTCTTCAGAGAATCATCCATGGTGATCATGCCGACGTTCTTACCCGTTTGCATAATGCCGGGAAGCATGAAAGTCTTACCCTCGCGAATGCAGTTAGATACCGCCGGGGTGTTGACTAACAATTCAAGCGCAAGTTCACGTCCCGAGCCATCGACGTTGGGAACAAGCTGTTGGGAAATAATCCCACGCAAGGACTCGGACACCATGATGCGGATCTGATCTCGCTGATCAACGGGGAACACATCTAGGATACGGTCGAGAGTCCGAGGTGCGTTTCCGGTGTGCAGGGTTGCCAGCACTAAGTGCCCGGTTTCCGCTGCGGTCAGTGCGAGTGAGATGGTTTCCAAATCACGCATTTCCCCGACGACAATAATGTCCGGGTCTTCCCGCAGTGCACCGCGCAGCGCCTTGGGGAAGGATTCCGTATGAGTGTGGACTTCACGTTGGTTGACGTGGCAGTTCTTCGATTCAAGGACGTATTCGATCGGGTCCTCAAGGGTGAGGATATGATCTTCACGGTCAGTATTAATAAAGTCAGCAATCGCAGCCAGGGTGGTGGATTTACCGGAACCGACCGAACCAGTAACAAGGATCAAACCGTTCTGGTATCGGGTCAGAGGCAGGAGGGACTCCACCGGTAGGCCGAGTTCCTGCATCGTGCTGACGCGGGTGTTAATAATACGGAAACAAAGGTCATAGCCGAGACGCTGCTTCACGACGGAAGCCCGGAATCGACCCTGCTCATTCTGGTAGGCAAAATCGACGTCACCTTTCTCTTGCAGCCGGTCCCACTCGCTTTCGCCAAGGAATGACTTGGCAAGTGCTTCGGTGGTTTCCGCACTCAGAGGTTCGGCTTCTCCCCAGATAGGCTGGAGTTGGCCGAATCTCCGCCATGCGGGCGGGTAGGCTGTAGGCAGGTGGATATCCGAGCATGAATACTCGATTCCAACCTGAAGATATTGGTCAACGTGATCGTAGACAGGTATGTCAGACATAGTAGGTGTAGTGAGGTGTGATTTATGCCAATCTGACAGTTTCCCCAGCCATGGGAAGAGAGAAATTACGGAAATTTATAGATTCCCAACATTCCCCCAAAAGAGGCAGGAAACCACATCCTACAAGCCAAGCATCACAACCACTTCATCCCGAGTGAACATCGAGGGGTCTTCGGCAGCAGCGCTTAATGCTTCTGCTATCACAAGCTCTGGAAGCTCAGGTGACTCACCTTGCTGCACGTCCGCTGCGGATGATTCCACCATCTGGTGCGCTGATTCACTAGGCTGATCAGAGGCCTGCCACATGACATAAGCTGAGACGGCACAAACACACGCGCATGTGGCAAGAGCCAGCCGAGGAGGTGTAAAAAATGCCGCCAAACGAGAGAGACCAGCGCTGAACCCGCTCTGTGGAGAGACGGCACTTGGCTCGGATGACATCTTCCGCGTTTCCCGAAGGACATCACGAGTAAAAAAGGCACTCGCCCGTTGGTCCGATGCCTCGTCAAGCAACTGCCAAAGCAGGTCATCTTCACGCCACTCCTCACCTTCTTGGGCATGGGGTGGTTTGGAAGTGCGGGGGGCTTCGTTGGACGATTCTCGATTCATGCGCTCATTAAACATCCCGACGGCGGGAAAGTTGCAATTTTTTTGATCCTTTTTTCAAACTCCTCGTTTGCTGCCCCACAGTTGGATGTGAAGGCGATCAGAGTATCTGAACCCCCTGGATTTGCAAGCATCGGCAACCCACAACCTTCTCTGTTGCAAGGTCGCTTGATCACGCCCCTCCGGCATGATGAGGATGCGATTTTTCGGCAATTGGTATGTTTCGATCAATGCCTCCACTTCATCGAGGTCGGTATCTTCGGCAATAACAAATTTGAACCAAGCCTTGCCAGACTGGCCAAAAAAATCGAGTGCTGTTGGCTGCTCGCGGAGCTGCTCTGCGTTGCCTGAGTTCGCCAGCTTGGGCGAAACGTTATACTGACTCGCCAGCGCATCAAACTCCTCGCTGGGGATTTTAGTGCCGTTGGTTTCCACCTCGAAGCTCATATCCTGGGAGGTCTCGCGAAGCCGCCCCATCATCGCCACCCAGGCGGTGTCCTGGAGCAACGGCTCCCCACCGGTGAGCACGACGCGATTACAGTCATACTGCAGGACCCTCCTCGCTACTTCGTCTGTGGACAGCTCAGTGACCCACTCATCCTTGCGAAACTTTTGGTAGCCCAGCTCGCCATCCTTCTCGTGTGGCCAGGGTGTGCCCTCCCAGTTCCACGTGTAATCGGTATCACACCACTGGCAGTGGAGGTTACAGAGTGACGATCTAACAAACACCGCTGGAACCCCCATGCTAATCCCCTCCCCTTGCAGGGTGTGAAAAATCTCAGGCTCGCCATTGAGGAGAGCTAGCTTGAGAGTGGCGGACATGATATCGGTCAGATCGCGGGCTAGATGTTAGACTTGCGCAAACACCTTCTCGAGGAGTTTTTTCGTAGCGATAATTCCGTCGTGCTCAGAGAGTTTACCACCTTCGTATTCCACGCCGACGTAGCCCTTGTACTTCGAGGCAGCTACGATTTTCATCATCTTGAGGAAGTCCGACTGCACTTCTTCTCCCTGATCGTTAAACACGCGGCTCTTCGCACTCACTCCTTTGGCGAAAGGCATCAGGTCTTTCATCCCTTGATAACGATCGTATTGATGAAAATTTCCAAAGTCAGGAAGGGCTCCGCAGTTCTCCATATTGACCTGCTTCAGCACACCCGAGAGCCAGTCACCATCCGATGATAAGCCACCGTGGTTTTCCACGATCACGTTAATGCCGAAGTCCTTCGCAAAGGTGCTCAAACGAGTGAGGCCATCCACGACTTGCTTGCCTAACTCCTCTCGGTTTCCTGGACCACCAGCATTCACTCGGATGGAATGGCAACCGAGAAATTTTGCCGCCTCAACCCACTTTTTGTGGTTTTCTACGGTTTTGGTGCGGGCCTGCTTAGTTTTGGCACCCAAGTTTCCTTCACCGTCGCACATGATCAGCACGTTGCGCACGCCTTCGCTATCGGCACGGTTTTTTAGGTCCTTGAGATAGGCCATATTTTTTGCCTCTTTCTTGAAGAAACTGTTCACGTATTCCACCCCCATGATTCCGAACTTATCTTTGGTGTATTTCGGAAAATCAATATTCTTCAACTCCCCCTTCCGGATGGTGCGGTGCAGCGACCACTGAGCGAGGGAAATTTGAAACCTTGGCGTGCTTGATTCCGTTTTCTTTTCTCCGCAGGCCGGCAGTAAACCTCCTGCAAAAACACCTGAAAACGCGGCCGTTCCCATCTTAACAAAATTCCTTCGTGAAGTAGTCATGGGCAACATGCTAAAACAAGCCACTCTTCGTGCAAGCCATTTGACAGGTTCTGTGCTAAGCATCGGCCATGAGCATTATTACCAAGCGCGGCGACGATGGATATACCGATGCCATGTATGGCGGCAGACTCAGTAAAAACTCCTCGGAAGTCATCGCATGTGGAGACATCGATGAACTCAACACCACCCTCGGGTTGGTGCGTGTTTCTGGTATCACCTCGCAGCTAGAGCAAATCATCGATACCGTGCAGCAACACCTCGTTTCCCTCATGGGGCTGGTGTCCGTCCCTTCTGAAAAACGGCAAAAATACCTCACCGATGGCTACCCGAGCATCACCGCCGAACAGGTGGAGTGGTTAGAAAAAACGGCGGGACACATCGACATCTCATTCACCGACTGGGCACGACCCGGTGCCGCTGGAAGCGTGCCCGCCGCGTGGCTCGATCAAGCACGCACCATCTGCCGCCGAGCCGAACGCAGCGCTTGGGCGATGGGAGAAGAACTCCCGCTCGAAGCCTGCCATTTTCTCAACCGTTTGTCTGATTTGCTCTGGTTGCTTGCCCGCCAGCTTGAGCAAGCAGACCAGGACGAGTGTAATTCTTGATTGGGTGTGATTTTATCCTCTGTTCTTGATATTCTGGGTAGTGGTTAGTTGCCAACAACACATGTGGCACCCCAGACAGAAAAAGCCCCATCCCTATTATTCCTTAGATGTTTGAAAACGCCGTTTTCATTTCCGCTAAGGCTCATGAACTTGTTCCGTCGAATCCAAATTCTTGAACAAGTTGCGTTTGGGGTCGAACTCTAAATTTCGGTCATTCGGGGTTGGGTTGAAGTAGTAGGTGAAAGCAACTGAAGGTGGCGATTTTCTAGAATCCTTATGGAGACCTACAATAACCTCAACACCTCCTATAATTTTCGAGTAAAAGGCTGTTACGATTTCTCCTTTACTATTTACTTGAGAACGTGTTCTGACCAAATAATTTTTGGGAAGACTGCTTCCCTTGTATCCGTTTTTGGGGTGTTGCTTAGAAAGCAGTTGCTCATCGGGCAAGTATCCTTCAAGAGGAGCCTTTCTGCTAGATTTAAATTCACTGTAATCAAACCATTTGTCATCTTTTTGGATTCCATCATGTTTGTTAGGGAAGCTCAAGGTCACTTCGCCTTTCCAGTCATTGCGAGTTTTGACCTCCTTATTTCCTTTTATTAGCATATCTATGCGCTTTCCTAGACCATGAGGAGCAACCCAGTCTCCGACCTCAAAATCAAATCCACAGGCTTTGCCTGCCATAGGAATTCTCCCTCTAAATTTTCTAACATACATCGGGATGGGTTTTTTTATTTTCCTCAATACATAGGTAAGATCATGATCTTTATTACGGCTGAGGCGACCTGAGCGTGAGGCGTAATACCCTTCTTTCTCGATCTTGGTAGACATCCTGCCTGAAGTCGCGCCGCGAGTTTTAGATATTCCCTGAGCGTTTGTCAGACCTTTCTTCCTTACGGTATCTTCCCCACGGTATCCTAAAAACGTTACGATGGTATTTGCACCCTCAATAGGAGCCCCATCTTCTTCGGTCACTGTAATTTTGACAGTGCGCACTTCTTGACAGGATGCTGTGGTTATCAAAACGAGGGTGAATAGTAGATTTGTTATCGGTTTCATTGTTTTAGTTTTCATCAAGTTCTCCGAGGTCGATCATTTTTTGATACATCGGATGTAAGAATTGAAACGCCACGTCTTTAAAGTCACCGTGCATCCAGTCCCGCGGATCATTGGCCTTCGGGTGGGCAGGCCATGAGCTCTGACCACCGGGACTCTTCAATTCAACTGGCATGTTAAAATTACTCTTCTCCTCATTCGGCTTTTCTAGGGCTAATTTTGGAATTGCATTCACAGCAATAGCATAAGAAGTCGCCGGGATTCCTGTGGCGAGTAGCTTGTAGCGGTTTGTCTTAACGGCTGCGTAACCGCTTCCAAGTGCAGGATCATATAATTCCAAGTAAAGGAAGGGGTTGTGAAATGGCTTTAGCCTGAGGTCGGCATCCGTTATTTCGTCTTCAGCTTCCTCAGGGGTGAATTTTCTGCGGAGACCGGAATTGGGGAATAAGAGTTCCTTATAGTACCCACGTTCCCACTCCGAATAGACTATATCTGTTTCCTCTTCAATTATGTTAAACTCCCAACCTCCATTGAGGTCATCGAATCCGGCAATAGCAATATAATTGTCTCGATTTCCTTTTGCCATTTCTTGCTGCACCCAGGCGTGTCGGCCTTCGTCAGTCGCCGCCGCATGGATATTATCAATATCGGTAAATTGTTCGGTGTCGTCAGGGTTTTCCACAACATGATCGCTTGGTGAGTAAAAATTATATGCCACACTTAGTAATTCTGGTTTTGCGAAGATGTTTTTCCATGTGAGTTTCCCTCGATTATCCACGGCTGGATCAAAAAGCTCATGCCAATTGGCGGCAAAAAGCCTTTCCTGTCCGCTGTAGTCGTAGTAGGGTTTCCAGAGATCTTCTGTCATGTTGCGTTTCATGTCTAAATCATTGCTCGAGTTACCTGTCTGGAATTGATCATAGGCCTGGAGAGCAATTGCGCCATTTATAATGTAATAATGATCTACTTTAAGACCATGATTGGCAATGGCGTGGCTGGCAACTACATTACCTAAACTATGTGCTAAAACAGTCAATTTTGCATTTTCCGGGAGCGCCAACTGACCTTTCAGAAGAAAGCCGCTGATCAAACCATTGTTAACAGCCTTGTGATAATCAGGTGGTAGAAGGAGATCCACTCCTGGATTTGGAGGATTGCCAAACCATGAAATCCCGATGTAACGAGCCTTGCTGCCCAACTGGTGGAAGCGTTTGAATATATTTGATTGTGATCCGCGGGCACTTTCTCCGCTAATATTGTAGCCATGTACATAGGCCACGTATCTACCATTTGTCAAGTAGTCTGGGTATTCTGGCGGCTCATCTTTTTGGGAGGCTGCCCCCCCGCTGCCGTCTGTAAGTGCCCGCATGTTAACATGCCGATACATGTCTTCTAC
>JBMYYO010000100.1:0-12602 GCA_049609505.1 Akkermansiaceae bacterium
CGTCGGTAGTAAAAAATTTGTTAATGATGTGTTCTCGGACGCAAAAGAAAGGTTTGGCGAGAAACGCACATCAGGAGCTCGGCCGATGCGAGGTGTTGGGTGGGAGAAAAAGAAGGCCAAATTGTTTTCCATGCGAGCACTTGTGAAGAGGCGATTGGGGTGAATGTTTGAGCTTGGTTTTTTAATTGAAATGAATTCCTTCTTCAGCACAGCTCACTGTGCCTTGTGGCGGCTCGGCAAGGAAAAAAGTAACAAAGAAATATCCCACGCATCACCCTCTGCTCTTGCTGTCTCACGCCTCAGTGTGGAGACTATCTCAGATGGAAACTACCAACCTGTACGAAACGGATGCTCTGCTCAATGAATACCTTCTCATGCATTACGGCTCTGATGAGGATGTGATGCCGTGGGGGTTTGGTCCCAAGAGTGGATTGGGGTTTACTCACCGGACTGTGGCGCATTTTCCTCAGGTGCCGTGCCGGCGTGCGCTTGATCTTGGCTGCGCTGTCGGTAGCTCAACCTTTGCGCTTTCTCGGTGTTGTGATGAGGTGGTTGGGTTGGATTATTCGCACAGTTTTATTGATGCTGCGGAGAGGATTCGGAAGCAGGGTGAGCTGGCGTATCAAATCCACGAGACGGGAAACAAATACCGATCGGCAGTGGCGAAGCTTCCCGCTGCGGCACGTCCTGAGGCGGTAAAATTCCAGCAAGGAGACGCTACTGATTTACCCGATGAGCTGGGTAGTTTTTGCCGTGTCCATGCTGCCAATTTGCTTTGCCGATTACCAGATCCTTGCAAGCTGTTAGAAAAACTTCCCTCCTTGGTTCGTCCAGAGGGGAATCTTGTTCTGGCCACGCCGTGTACGTGGTTAGATGAATACACACCGCGCGATGAGCAACCTGGCGGTGATACCTTTGCGTGGCTGAGGGGGGAGCTGGATAGCAACTTCGAGCTACTCTCGCAGCATGATGAGCCGTTTGTTATCCGGGAAACCGCACGCAAATTCCAGTGGTCAGTTTCCATGCTGACTGTCTGGCAACGCAGATGAAAAAAGCCGCCCTGCAAAGGTGTGCAGGACGGCTTGAGAATTGGTAATTAAGATCGTAAGATCGGGCGTTTTAATTAGGCGCCGATGTTGAAGCGCACGTAGCGGGCGATGTTGATGGTGTCGCTGAGCTCTTTGCTCTTGGCAGCGAGGAGCTGCTTGATGCTGAGGTCAGGATCTTTAACAAACGCTTGGTCGATTAGGCAGGACTCAGAGAAGTACTTGTTGATCTTGCCGATGAGAATTTTATCGATGATCTCAGCAGGTTTGCCTTCAGCTTCAAGCTGCTTGCGGTTGATTTCATTTTCTTCCTCGATGGTGGAGGCATCAATGTCATCGCGAGTGAGGCCAGCTGGGTTAGAGGCGGCGATGTGCAGGCAGATGTCACGGGAAAGTTCCTTGAAGGAATCGTTCTCCTTGGTGTCTGCATTCTCAGCGCTAAGCTCAAGAAGCACGCCTACTTTGCCACCCATGTGGATGTAGCTGGAAACAGCACCGTTCCCCTCTGCGTTGAAACGGGCAATGCGCTTTACCTTGATCACCTCGCCAAGCTCGGAGAACTTAGCACCGAGTGCATCCTGCACAGTGCCGTCAGTGTAGGAAACGGCAACAGCGGCCTCTGCGTCAGCGGCATCAGATTCAGCGATGGTTTTAGTGATATCAGCAACAAAGGCACCGAAGCCCTCATTCTTAGCAACGAAGTCAGTCTCGCAGTTTACTTCCGCGAGCAGTCCGCTTCCGCCGCAGCATGCGACGTGAGCGGCGATGAGGCCCTCGGAGGTTTCACGGTCGCTACGACCAGCGGACTTAACGATACCCTTCTCGCGGAGAAGTTTAACAGCGGCATCAAGGTCACCTTCGGTCTCGGTGAGGGCTTTTTTACAAGCCATCATACCAGCGTTGGTGATCTTGCGGAGTTCTTGAACAGCAGATGCGGTGATCATGGTAATTCGTGATTTGTGATTAGTAATTTGTGATTGAGTTAGTCCTTAGCGACTACGATGGAGTCCACTAGGTTCTGGAGAAGGAGGCGGATGGAGCGGGTGGCATCATCGTTTCCTGGGATGGGGTAATCGACGGCAGATGGGTCTGCATTGGTGTCAACGATGGCAACCACTGGGATGTTCAGGCGGCGGGCCTCTGCAACGGCGATGGTCTCACGAGCGGAGTCCACGATGACCATGGCGGCAGGGAGTTTCTCCATGTCACGCACACCGCGGAGGTTGCGCAAGAGCTTATCGCGCTCACGGCCGAGGGCGGAAAGTTCCTTCTTGGACATTTTCTTGTAGTCAGGTGACTTCTCAATGTCTTCGAGGTACTTGAGGCGCTCAACAGAACGGCGAATGGTGGTGAGATTGGTGAGTGTGCCACCAAGCCAGCGGTGATTGACGTAGTATTGGCCAATTGCTTCAGCAGCTTCAGCCACGGCGTCTTGTGCTTGGCGTTTGCAGCCAACAAAGAGGATTTTCTTTCCCTTACCGGCGAGATCACCGAGGAAATCAGATGCTTTATCGAGGCACTTAACAGTTTCCTCAAGGTTGATGATGTAGATGCCGCCTTTGTCCTTCATCAGGTAAGGCTTCATTTTTGGGTTCCACTTGCGAGTCTGGTGTCCGTAGTGAACGCCAGCATCTACCATTTCGTTTATTAGTTCGTTGACCATTGTATTGTAGTTGTCCGCCCTTGATTCAGGGTGGCTCTGGTTGTTGGGAAATCCGCCGCTTGTGGGGTAGCCCAAAGTGAGCTAAGTCCTTCAATTTCCCATGGTTGTTACCCTTGCGGGTGTGGCGGCGTAGCGAAGGCTGGCGGGTTACTAGGTGATGAACCCTGCTTTGACAAGGGAATTTTGACGATCAATATCAAATATTGAACAGATCTCGTGTTTCCAATGTCTATCACTTTGTAAGCCCAATAATTCGTATTATGAAACTATCAAATTATATTAAACTGTTAGCCGTCGTTTTCGCGGGATGTTTTCTCCTCTCACCTGCCTATGCGGAGCGTATCCAGAATGGGGACGTGGTGGTTGTTTCCCTCAAGGGAGTGCCTCAGGCGGAGCAGACTAAGGTGGACTCAAAGCTCGAAGTGAGGGATGATGGATTCATCCGTATCCCAGTGGTAAACGTAAAGATCAAAGCGGCAGGTCGGCAGCCAGATGATGTGGAGCGCAGCATTGAACAAGCCTTTGTAAAAGCTGAGATCTACACCAAGCCAACAATCACCATTCAGGTGATCTCAAAAAAGGACGCCCGCATTGACGTGCGCAAAGTGATTAGTGTGGGTGGTGCGGTGAAGAGGAATGGCGGAGTGCAGTACCGTGAGGGAATGACCTTGCTGCAAGCCATTCAGGAGGCAGGTGGGCGGACTCCCTTTGCTAGTAAATATGTGATCCTTACCCGTAAGAATGCTAAGAGCCAGAGTGTTCGCTACCTCTATAATATCCTAAACGGTGAGCACCAAAACCTTAGGGTGAAGGAGGGGGACACGGTGACTGTGCATCAGAAAACTGGACTCATCGACTCCAAGCCATCGCTGCGATAGTAGTGGAAGTGACGAGAGAGTAAACGGCTCAGTGGCTAGCCCGCCACTGAGCTATAAATCCAAGCACCAATGGCGATGATGGCGAGTGCCAGTAGCACGAGAAGCACGCCGTTTTTGGTCTGATTTCGCATCTCGTTTTTTAGCTCCCCACGGCTGAGCTTATCCATGAACTCCTGCTCGCGGATGCGGTCCTGCACCTCTGTGGGGGCGGGGATAGTGCGTAGCCGCTCTTCCTCAGCTGCGCGTTCTAGCTCTAGGGCTTCCCGTGCGCGGTCCGGGCCGTGTTCGACAAAGTCCTTGAGGTTGGCAATCTGATCTTTCAGCGCCTGCTCTTTGGCTGCGATGTCGTCAATGTTGGGATTGTCCGATCCTGGTGCCATCGTGGAAAAGTGAGTGCGTTTCGCCTACTTCATGAGCCAAACCAATAGTGCCAAGATACCAAGAGTCAGCATCGGTAAGTTAAACGCCAAACCATTACGCAGCATGGTGCCGAACTCACTCTCAGATGTGGATGCGCTGACTCGCTTGGACTTGGCTCCACCCGCTCCAAATACAGAAGCACTGCGTCCGCCAGAGAAGTGGGCCACTGCCTGCTCATACTCTTCCTCTGCGAGGTCAAGGATGGAGATAGCGCGGTTCAGGTCCTGGCGCAGGCTCTCATTATTCCAGCCATCTGGGTTTAGTTGATTGATTTTTTCCAAGTGATCGGCAAAGCAAATCCGTGCCTGCTCTAGCTCCTCAAGCTCCTGACGAGCGGAAAAAATCTCCCTCTCCATCGAGGTCACTGCGGTGGAGAGCTTCTCGTTGATTTCCACCTGACCAATGAGAAACTCTTCCTTGTTCTCGTTGATCTCACGCAGCTCTTCTTTCTGGCGCTCGAGCTCAGCTTGCTGGTGCTGGAGTTGCTCAAGCTGGGTCTGGGCTTCTTGGAGCTTCCCGTTGAAGTCTTCCGTCAGTGGATTCGAGCCAGGGTTGCTGCGGGTATCCATCTCCATCTGAGTGGAGCGGACGTTAAGGTGTTGTTTGCGATCTGATGTGGTGGGCATGTAAGGATTTGGGTAACGACTGACCCAACAATAACAAAAAAGGCACCTCCTGACCAGATAAATAGTTAATAAATCTTGACAATCAACACCTCCCTTATGGTTAGCGGATTTTAGTTAGCCACGCGTTGGTTTCCAGTGCGTCCGCTTAGGCTGTGATTTCCTATCCCGCCTACCCAGCAAAGGCATCTGCAGGCACGCCTGAAACTCCTAGCCCTGTGACTCGGAAGAGCCGCCCTGCATGAGGCTCCACTTCTGATTTGTGGATGCCCGTGGTGACGTAAAGCTCATCTAACAACTCTCCTCCGAAGGCGCAGGCGGTGGTTTCTAGGCAGGGCAGGGGGATACGGCGAAGCTCTTCTCCTGTGGTGGGGGAGAAGTTTGCCACACAGGAGCCGTGGCAGAAAGCGATCCAGAGGTTCCCATCGCGGTCAATGGTCATACCATCAGGCGAGGCGGGGATGTGGGAGGTATCGATAACGATGCGTTCATTGCTGAGCGCACCTGTATCCGCGTGGTAATCAAATGCCATGACGGAGAGCCTAGGGGTATCAATGTAATAGCAGGTTTTGCCATCGGCGGACCAGGCAACGCCATTTGAGTTTGTGACGCCAGAGTAAGCGGTGTGCAGGCTGAGGTCTTTATCTAACCGATAAAGTGCCGCCGTGCCTTGCTGCTTGGTCAGGCTGATGGTGCCTGCGAAGAAACGTCCATCGGGTGAGCACTTGCCGTCGTTGAAGCGATTATCGCTGAGGTGTGGCTCGGGGTCTGCGATGGCGGAGACTTCACCGCTCTCTGTGTCCAGTGAGAAGATTCCTTGATCGCCAGCTACGATTAATCCGCCCGAAGCGCGGGGGACTACTGTGCCGACTCTTCCTACTTGGGAGGAGACGTCCCATTGGCGTTCGGCATTGGTGTCTGGCTGGTGCTCAATGACCAAGCCGTTTTCGATATCGACGTAGTAAAGTTTACCCTGCCACCAGATTGGGCCTTCTCCCCATTGGGAGACGCGTTTGCCCATTGGCTCGATCATGAGCGTGTTGCTTTCTGAGTTCAAAATTTCTAACGGTTTTTGAATGGATCATCAACGTGGCTGCTGCCGTTCGGTCCGAAGAGCTCATCTGCTTTTTTACCGTGAATGGTGGTGATGACGATGGGTTTGGCGCGGCGGCCTTGGGCATCATAGCGGTGGTAGAGTCTGCGGACAGGCTTCTCAACAGTTTTAGCCACACCATCGACGGTTACTACGTGGGTGCGTTTCACTCGTGCATCAAACATCTGCTCGGCGACGAGTCTGCCATCGTGCTTGTTGTATCCGTATCTCACACGGTAAAGGAGGTCTCCTTTACCATCAAGGATTTGGCCGCTGCGGAGTTTACCAAGCTTGTCTTTGCGGTAGATGATAGTCATGCGCAGCACGCGGTCTTTGGCACCATTTTTACGCTCGCCAAATGTTCTCCGCTCAAGCACGCGCTGGTCTGAGCTTCCTCGGAACTCAGTGATTGAGCCGTCTTGATTCTGGAGAATGCGGACTCTAGATTTTGAGTCCTTAGTAGTTCCTGATTGCGCCAGACTCGTCGCCGCCAATAGGCAGGACAAAGCACCAGTGCCAAGAACACGTAGGCTGGTTTTTAAGGTTGTTTTCATAGGTGGATAACTTAGGTGTGTCCGCAGACCGTATCCTTTCTGAATATAAAATCAAGTGATCAAATTTATGCTTTGGAAAACTCGCCGCCGTTGTCTCACTCTGACAGACCGTGCCGTAATGATGGGCATTCTCAACGTCACTCCAGATTCGTTTTCTGATGGAGGAGAGCACGATGGTGTCTCGCAGGCATTGGGGAGGGCGCTGGAGATGGAGCGGGAGGGCGCTGAGATCATTGACATCGGTGGGGAATCTACCAGGCCCGGTGCCGCTGCCGTTGCCGCGAAAGAAGAAATAGCCCGCACCGTGCCTGTCATCCGGGCATTGCGAGAGGCGTCAGATGTGTTGATCTCGATAGATACCTCGAAGTCTGAGGTGGCTGCTGAAGCGATCAAGGCCGGCGCGGATATTGTGAATGATGTTACCGGCCTAACAGCGGATGAGCAGATGCTCCCGCTATGTGTCAAGACTGGCGTAGGTGTGGTGGTAATGCACATGCAGGGCACACCAGAAACAATGCAGAAAAATCCAAACTACGATGGAGCTGGGGGCGTGACAGCAGAGGTGGAGAAGTTTTTTGCCGAGCGATTGGAGGTTCTAACAGATGCGGGCATGGATGCAGATGCTGTGTGTTTTGACCCTGGTATTGGTTTTGGTAAATCCTTGGAGCATAACTTAGGGTTGTTAGGGAACCTGAGTCGTTTGCAGAAAAAACGACCTCTCTTGCTGGGCGTTTCCCGCAAATCTTTCTTAGGTCAGCTAGCACCAGATGGCGATCCAGCTAAGGCTCACCCTGCTGAGCGAGATGCAGCCACCGCGGAGGTGACGGCAAGAGCTTTCCAAGATGGCATCCTTCTGCACCGGGTGCACAACGTGGCGGCTAACCTTGCGGTGTTAGAAAACGGCTAGCGCTATTCAGGTGGCCATGGTTTTGTGACCTTGTAGCTGGCGCGGTTATCTGGGCAAGACATGACGCCATTGCGCGAGATCGTGATGTGGCTGAGGTGCTTTCCATCGGCGAACTCAAATTGCAGCTCGGTATTGCCGTTGCTGTGCTCGTAGAAGAGGATGGCTTCGCCATCGCTGCGGTCAGTCCAGTATGGCTCACCGAACTGCTGGAGGATTTGCTTCTCGGTGGTGGCGGTGGTGATGTCTAGCAATCGATCATGCTGTAGGAGCTTGCCGATGAAGCTCTCCATGGTGACGTGAACGTAGTCAAGGCGGTTGTTTTTCACCCCCATTTCAAAGCCATGGCTGCTGGCTTGATAGACGTCTTTCTGGCTCAGTGGCTTGGAAAAGAAATCAGCATGCGATGGGATATCGCCAAGGTTGGTGGAGCCAAAGAGAAAGGTGCCAAGATCAATGCTGAGTGGCTGTGCGGGTGTCTCATGCCGATTGTTGGCAGAGGTGAAAAATGAAAATAATCCCATCGTGATGGTTATTTGTTAGGTGATTGTTGGGTGAGCCACAGGGCGGCGTGAATTTTGAAATCGATCAAATATCCATTGGTTTCTTTGTCCCGCAGCCAGGCGGTTAGGTTATCGAGGGGGGCATGATGCACAAGGATGTTCTCTCCATCGACCCCGCCGCCAGCAGTTTCTCGGGTGAGTCCGGTAGCTGAGAACAAATGAGTAATCTCAGGCGTCATACCCGCTGAAGTGGGGGAACCGATCAGGTGAGTGATAGTTTCTGCGCGGTATCCAGTTTCCTCTAACAACTCACGGGCAGCACAGTCTGCTAGGGATTCATCGGCGAAGGATTCTTCGTCTCCGTAGAGGCCGGCGGGAATCTCAATCACCTTGGTGTCCACGGGAATACGTAGCTGCTCTACGAGGACGAGCTCCCCGTCATCAGTGATGGGGAGTATGCCCACGCAGGCCTTGGAGTTTGGCCGTTCCGCCCAGAACCAGCCGTCTTTTTCGTAGAGGCCGAGGTACTTTGTTTCCGCGTGGGTGATGATATCCATGGGTGAGAGAGGTGGGTGGATTATCCTTTTGGGGACGGGTGGGCGATCAGGTATGCGTTGGCTTCTTTGAGCGCGGGGAGCTTTTGATCAGCATGGGGGAAAGCATCAATCACTTTCTGATAATATGTTTTTGCTTCGGGGGTGTTTTTCTCCCTGCGGAAACTGCGAGCGATGCCAAGGTAGGCGTGACCATTGTTGCGGCGGGTCTTGAGTGATGCTTGGAAAAACTCACGGGCCTGTGCGTGGTGATCATTGCGCAGTGCTAGCCAGCCGAGGGATTCCTCCACGGGTACGATGAGCAAGGGTGGCTCTGAGTAACCACTGCGGGACATCTCTCTGATGGCGAGTTTTGCCCAAGTTTTTTTGAAGGTTTTTTGGTCGATTGGATTATCTGTCCATGCGCGGATTTCATTGAGCATCACCTTGCAGGCGGCGCGTGCATGAGTCCACGGGTGTAGTGCGCCAGAGGATAGAGGTTTTGCCGCGTTAAGGTTATTGAAGTGGAGTGTGGCGGCGAGTTTCTCTGAGCGAATGAGATCAGCATCGGGGGTGGCAGAGCGCATCGTGTGCTGGAGGCGGCAGTAGCTGCGGAGGAAGAGGATGTAGTGCTTGGCGCTGGATGTCTGCGGGATGCTATCAGGCAAGAGGGAGGCAGCGGCGAGGTCAAACTTCCCTGCCCGCATGTGTACGAGGGCGGTGGCGGTGGTGGCGAGGTAGTGGATCTGCGATGCACCAGCGGACTTGCTCCTCGATGGGGGGGCTTGGGTGCGGGAAAAAATAGCCGCGGTCTGGAGGGCTTCTTGATACTTGCCTTGGTCCGCCGCAGCGTAGGTGAGAAAGTGGAGATTATGCAGGTAGTTGTTGTTATCGATAGCTGGGATTTTCCCGCTTTTTAGGTAATTGGTTTCCACACGGTGGCAGGCGCGGAATGCTTGGCAGGCTTTTTCATATTCGCCAGCAAGGTAGTAAATGTGGCCGGGCATGTGCACGAGGTGACCTGCGCCGGGGGCGGCTTTTGGCAGTGCGATGGCTGCTGTGCGTGCCTGCTCGAAGTCTGGCCCCTGCTCGAGAACATGAATCATGTAGTGGTTCAGCCCGGTGTGCATGGGGTGTTTTTCGAGTGCCGGTCTGAGGATTTTGAGCGCCTCGCTGGTGCCGGCGAGAGGTTTTCCATCGGTGCCGTAGCCAGCGCGTAGCCAGAGTGCTAGCCATGCTTTTGCCTCGGGATCGTTGGGGTATTTTTGCACGATGGTGCGCAGTGAAGTAGCGGCTGCTGAGCTGCCATTGTTGATGAGCTTCTCCACCATTTGGATGTAGAGTTGTTCGTGATCACTGGCTTTGCTGGAAAGTTCCTTGGCGGTTTTGAGTGCGAGGGCGCGTTCGTTCGCAGACTCCACGAGTTTTCCTGGAAGGGACATGCAGATGCCCCAGTACGCCATCGCGCATTCGGGGTCTTCTTTGGCAGCTTGGAGGAAACAGCGATACGCCTCAAACTCCCAGAATGCGTGCAGGAGATTCAGTCCTTGATCGAACCACTGCTGTGCTTTTTTTGATGTGGTGGTGATCTTGATGTGGCTGTTGCCTATGTCATTGCGCTGCTGTGGTGGCGGAAGCTTCTTTAAGTAGGGAGCATAGATGCGGCCAAGGTTGCAGCATCGGCACGTGCCAGTATTTGGCGTTAGCCCTTGAGCCGATAGCGTGGTAGCGAGGGCTAATGAGGAGGCTAAGAGAAGGGCTATTTTCACAACATCTAGGAAGGTTGTTCTTAGTCGGTTTCGGGTCGGGTGTCCCGAGTGAGGAGCTCCTCTAGGGCTTCTGCCGCAGGTTTGTTCTCGTAAAGAATCTGATAGACGGCATCGATCAGCGGTGTGCGTTCGCTTGTCTTGTGTGCGGCGTGGTAGATGGATTTGGTGTTGGGCACACCTTCTGCTACCATGCCGAGGTTGTTGATGATGTCATCAAGCTTACCGCCTTTTCCGAGTGCCTTGCCCACGCGGTTGTTACGCGAGTGGGGTGAGTAGCAGGTTGCCATCAAATCACCCACACCGGAGAGGCCGATGAAGGTTTCCATTCTGCCTCCGAAGGTGGTGCCTAGGCGGGTCATCTCTGCTAGCCCGCGGGTGACGAGTGCAGCGATGGCGTTGTCACCAAGGCCTAAGCCATCTGCGATGCCGGCGGCGATGCCAAAGATGTTTTTCATCGCAGCGCCAAACTCGATACCAGGCACGTCATCGCTGGTGTAGCAGCGGAAGGAGTTAACGGTGAAGATGGCTTGAAGCTGCTCAGCGAGGGCATGATCCTCTGCACCGATGACGGCGCAGGTGGCGAGGTTCTTAGAAACTTCCTCCGCGTGGTTGGGGCCAGAGAGAACGGCGAGGGGGTTGTTAGGGAGGTGGCGGTGAATCAGCTGGCTCATGCGCTCTCCTGTATCCGTGGAGATTCCCTTGGCGCAAGAAATGAGAATGGTTTCCGCAGGGAGATTAAGATCAGACAGCTGGCGGGCTGTTTCCTCGGTGGCTGAGGTGGGAACCACAAACAGAACCAGCGGGTAGTCCCGTGCCGTTGATAGCTGGGTGCATGCCTTGATGTTGTTAGGAAGTGGTAGGCCGGGAAGGTAGTGCTGATTGGTGTGGTGCTGGTTGATTTCATCGGCCGTTTTTTGATTGCGACCAATCAGGCAAACTTCGTCGAGTTTGCCAGCAAGTAGGCAACCGAGTGCAGTGCCCCAGGAGCCTGTGCCGAGAATAGCAGCGCGTGTGATCATTTGTCTGTGGATGTTTTCTTGGTGAACTTGTGCTCGGTGCCGTTTTTTAAGGCAACGATGTTAGATCGGTGCCTCCACACGGCGAGTAGTGCGATGACAATCGAGAAAATGAAGAGAGGTTTATTCCAGCTCCCCTCAGCGAGGTAGCCGTGGCGGTATGAGCCGTAGAGCACGGTGAAGGGCACAGCAATGGCTGCCCCTATGCTTGCCACGGAAACATAGCGCGTGGTAAAAAATAACAGTACCCATACGACTAACAGAACGAGGACGCCCACTGGCATGAGTGCTACCAATACGCCTCCAGAGGTGGCGATTCCCTTGCCGCCCTTAAAGCCAATCCAGGGTGAATAATTGTGCCCCAGAATGGCAAACAGCCCAGTCAGGATAACAAAAGTTTGTCCCTTCCAGATGTCCTCTGAATGGAATGTGGTGGCGAGGGATTCTAGCGAGGAAATGGCAAACTGAGCTTCACGCCCTTGAATCAGATAGATGCTAATAGCTAACAGCGTAGGCAGAAACCCCTTGAGAAAATCGAGGATCAGACACGCAATACCATAAGGTTTACCAATGACGCGGAGCACATTGGTGGCGCCGATGTTTCCGGAGCCATGGTCGCGGATATTCACCCCCTTGGCTTTGGCGATGAGAAGCCCGAAGGGGATCGAGCCAGCGAGAAATGCGATGAGAGGTGGTATCCAGAGTGGCATGAGAGTGAATGAGTGGCTGCGCTGCCTCTTGATGGTAGTTTGAGAATTGGAAATTCCAAATGATTTCTGAGGGATGACCCTGGTTGCCCTCATGTGAGAGCATTGCGCTTGTCTAGCGGGTCGGAATCGTGCCTAGTGGGTGTGTGTTACACATCGTTTTAGTATCTCCTGAAATTCCTCACAACACGGGTGCCGCTGGGCGCTTGTGCTTGGCGACGGGTGCGCGCTTGCACTTGGTGAAACCTCTTGGTTTCTCAATCGACGACCGACAGGTGCGACGGGTCGGGCTGGATTACTGGAAAGACGTGGATCTAAAAGTCTGGGAAAACTGGCAGGAATTTCGCGACAGCGTGGCGGACGACGCGGGAGTTTATTTCCTCACCACAAAAACAACCAAACCTCACTGGGACATGGAGTTTTGCGATGGTGATTACCTGGTGTTTGGCAGCGAAACCAAAGGCCTCCCCGAGAGCCTGTTAGGTGAGAACGCCGAGCAGTGCCTAACCATTCCCATGCAGGAGGGATCGACCCGTAGCCTTAACCTTTCCACCTCGGTAGGCATTGTGCTCTACGAGGCGTATCGGCAGATTAGTTAGAGGCTGAGTGACCTACTTCGCATCAAACTTCAGCTCACCCTTCTGGCGTTCGCCGCCTGGGATGAATGACCCGATGTCCTTGGAGGTAATGTAGAGGAAGAGTCCGAAGATCAGTAGCACGAAGCCAGTCTGCACGACCTCTAGGATGCGCGCCTTGACGGGGCGGCCCGCGATGATTTCCAAAAGAGAAAGTGTGATGTGACCTCCATCAAGCACTGGGAATGGCAGCATGTTCAAGATGGCAAGGTTGATGTTAAATAACACTGTAAACGCCAAGGCTAGCTTCCATCCATC
>JBMYYO010000101.1:0-12535 GCA_049609505.1 Akkermansiaceae bacterium
ACGGTGAAATTGACAAGGACGCCCTGAAAAAAATGTCCAAAGCACTCCAGTCCATGAAGGAACTCTCCAAAGAAGACCTCCCCAAAGTTGAACAGAAACTTCAAGACGCGCAAAGCCAGCGCAATACACCAGAAAAGGCCAAAGAAGACTTGGACAAAGCCGTTGAAGAGCAAAAAGAAGCCATCAAGAAAATGAAACAAGCTCTCAAAGATGCCAATGAGGCCAACCAGAACTTTGAAGCCAGCACCTTTGTCAATCGTCTCAAGCGCGCAGCCACGGAAGAGGACGGCATCGCAGCCACCTTTGTTGATACCATCAATAAAGTCATCGGCCGCAGCTTCGATTCTCTCGATCCCGTCGAGCAACGCGGCATTAAAGGTGCCTATGATCAGCAACGCCAGACAGCCGCTGACGTGCGATGGATTCAAGAGGATCTCTCCCACTACTTTGCCCGCACCCAAAAGGAAGCCCACAAGAAACTCGTCGATGACATGCGCAAATCAAAAATCGATGAGCACCTTGAAGCTCTCTCCACTCGCGTTGGTAAAAACATTTCTTACAAATCCATTGTCCACTCCAAAAAATGGGCAAAACAACTGCGCGAATGGGCAAAACAGCTTGAGGGTGCCAAAAAGAAAAATGGCGACCAACAAGGCGGCGAAGGAGAACAACAATCACAAGAAGATAAGGACTTCGAGTTCATGCTCAAGGTCATGCGGATGATTCAGAAAGAACAAGACATCCGCTCCCGCACCCGTGCACTGGAAGACCTCCGCAGGAGCATCCAGAAGCAAAACCAAACAGCACCATAGTCCGCCCACCAACACATCAAACCGAATAAAATCATGACAGCTAATAAATCCATTCGCCTCGCTCTGCTCTGCACGGCACTCACCACCCCAGTGCTGATGGCTGACCCCACTGAGAAAAAGGCTAAGCCGCTGACCAAACAAGACATAGCAGCAGCCACGGACAAACACGCCAAAGGAGCCGCCAAGCTTGCCGATGAGCAAGATAGCCTCTCTGCTGATGTGCAGGATCTCATTCACGAGCAAACAAACCCAAAGGTAATCGAACTCCTCAAAGAGGTGGAAAACATCATGGCGGATGCCATTGATCAGCTCGAGAACAAAGACACAGGAGGAGGCACTATCGCAACCGAAACTGAAGTCATCGAAAAAATCTTTGAAGCCGCAAAACAAAAACAACAGCAATCAGGGCAAAAAGGGCAACAGCAAATGAACCCCATGCTCGAAATGATGAAGCAAATGATGCAAGGCGGCGAAGACAAAGGCGAACAAGAAGGTGAACAACCAGGCGAAAAGCCCGGTAAGAAACCTGGCGACAAGCCTGGCAAAGGAGGCGGCTCAGGTGGCTCAGCCAACGGAAAAGCTGAATCTCCAGACAACACAGATCCGAACTCGGTCCGCCGCGTCCCCAAAAGCTCAGGAAACACCTCTGGCTCACTGCCCCGTGAGTTCCAAAAAGCCATGGATGCCTACAACAAGGGTGCTGCTAAAAAAGCCAACAATAAGTAACCTCCACCCTCTCTCAAACCACTCCGTGAAAGCACTACTCCTCGCCGCCATCTCTCTCAGCCCGCTACTCACCAGCGTAGCGGATGCTCAGTCCTTGCCACGCCGCCAGAATGATGTCATCCCCGCCCAAGTGGAGGCGATGTACACCCGCGGCCTGCGCTACCTCACCTCCACCCAAGATGCCGAAGGTGGATGGGGTGGCGGTAGTGGCTCACGCCCAGGCGTTGTAGGCCTCTGCACCCTTGCGTTTCTAGCTCAAGGCGAAGATCCAAACTACGGCCCACACGCAAAGAAAATCCGCAAAGCCATCGGCTACCTCATTAAAAAACAGAACGAGGAAGGCTACATGGGGCCACAGATGTATGACCACGGTTTTGCTACCCTCGCCCTTGCAGAG
Organism: Akkermansiaceae bacterium; assembly: GCA_049609505.1. Classification (GTDB taxonomy): domain Bacteria; phylum Verrucomicrobiota; class Verrucomicrobiia; order Verrucomicrobiales; family Akkermansiaceae; genus Oceaniferula. The sequence goes on from JBMYYO010000101.1 coordinate 1,936, forward strand.
TGCTACGGAATGGTCGATGACAAACGGATCGCCCCCGCACTCAAGAAGGCTGTGGCACTGATTATCAAATCACAGAAAAACAACCCTCGCCACGGATGGCGCTATGATCCCACCACCCGTAGCTCAGACACCACCGTCTCCGGTTGCCAAATTGTGGCTTTATTAGCCGCCCGTAACGCTGGGATTCCCGTCCCTGATGATGCCATCAATAAAGGCCTCTCTTACATGAAAAGCTGCCGCAGCACCACAGGTGCTTATGGCTACACTGGCAAAAGCTCTGGTAGAGTCACCCTCACTGCGATCGGCTCACTTTGCTACTCGCTGGCCAAGAAGAAAAACGAAGCTGGCTTTAATAAAACCACTTCCTACCTCAAGAAAAACATCCGCGATGGCGGTGGCCACTACCCGTTCTACTTCCGCTACTACATGTCCCAGGCACTCTTCCAAGCCGATGAAAAGCTTTGGCAGGAATGGAACAAAGAAAACATCCGCCTTCTCTCCGCGTCCCAGCTCGGTGACGGCTCATGGGCTGGCAGCTACGGTAATCAATGCAGCACGGCCTGCGGTTTGCTTTCGCTTGCCCTCAATTACCGCTTTCTTCCAATTTACGAAAAATGAATCGCTCTTCCTCAATCCTTGCCGCCATCACTACGGCAGCACTTTGCTCCACTGGTCTATCTCAGGATCAAAGTGACAAAGATACACTCCGCTTCGAAAGCAGTAACACACTTTACGGCTCCTTCCTCGGCTTTGCCCCAGACGGTAAAATCAAGTGGAAACACACCGAGGCTGACGATCCCATCGCCTTTTCTACCGGTAAAATTCACCGTATCACCCTGAACCGAGGTCGTGGTCATAAGGCGACCACACACACATCCTCAGTAAAGCTCATCAATGGCGATGCCATCCCCGGAAAAATTCTCTCCGCCAATGGTAAAACAGTGGAGCTCCTAACCGATCACCTCGGCCAAATTAGTATCCCTGCCGATGTGGTGCAGCAGATTAACCCACACCCACATGGTGGAAAAATGTTCTACTACGGCCCGCTTGATGCCAAGGGTTGGAAACTCATTGATACAGGCGAAAAAAAATCCGCTGACAAAAAAGAAAACGAGGAAAAAAAAGAAGCTAAGAAAAAAGACCCCACTAAACCTTGGCGTCACTATGCCAGCGCTTGGTACTCTGGCTCTAATCGATACAGCCTACTCACTCGCCAGGATGCTCTTCCAGACAGATGCCAGCTTTCATTCAAAATGGCTTGGCGAGGCAACCCCTACTGCACAGTAGCCCTGCACGCAGACCTGAACCCTCCTGAAGGAGAGGATGAGAAAAATCGCTTCCGTGGGAGCCGCGCCTTGGGGCGCGCCTACTTACTGACATTCTCCTCTAGCAGCGCTAGCCTGCGAGCCACCACCTTCAACGAAGAAGGTGAATTAAAATCAGAAAATATTGATAACTCATACGTCAGCACTCACATCAGAAATAAATCAGAAGCTGACGTTGAAATACGCCTCGATAAAAAGACAAATACTCTCATGCTCTACTTAAACGGTTCCTTCAAATCAAAATGGGATTTGGGGGACGATTACTTGGGCAAAGGAAATGGCCTTGCTTTCTTGGCAACAGGCTCCTCAAACAACCGACTGCGTATCAGTGACATCGTTATCTCACCGTGGAATGGAAGAATGGACTCAGCCACCAGCCGGCAGTCTGAGCAAAAAGACGTCATCCTGCTCACCAACGGCCTTGATCGTTTTTCAGGGAAACTCGTTTCCATTAAAGACGGTAAAGTCACCTTTGAGAGCAACTACTCTACCACGCTCAAAATCCCCATTGAGGAAGTCGTAGAAATCAATTTGGCAAGTAAGGGGCGCCGTGACGTTAAGGATGATGAGAACCGATACACCCACTTCACTATCTTCCCTCATGGCACCCTTTCTGGCACGCCTGCACCAGGGGCAGATGGCCGCACCCAACTCACCTCCCCCCTCCTCGGCCAGTTAAGTTTAGACACCAACTACGTCGATATCATTGATTTTACCCAATCCAACAACCTTCTAGACATCTGGGATGACAATTTTTAATCCAGCCACACGCTGCGTCCTCGCTTCAGGACTCATTCTTAGCCTCCCTGCGCACGCCGATGAGGTATCGCTTAGTAATGGAGATAAGCTCAGCGGCACCATCAAAGAGCTAAGTGATCAGGGCCTCACCCTTGACTCCCCACTCGCCAAGACTCCCCTGCAAGTGAAGTCAAGCGCAGTGCGCAAGGTAACCTTTGATGATGAAAAAACCGCCCCGCCTGTACACCCAGAGCGGCTAACTCTCATCAATGGCGATGTGCTCCCGTGTAAGGTCATTTCCATGGATAAGGAAACCCTCCACTTCAGCACCCAATACGCAGGTGAGTTCCGCGTGGCTCGCAATCAGCTGCGCGCCCTTCAGTTTGGCATCACCAAGGAGAAACTCATCTATGACATGGACGGAACCTTCGATGGCTGGACCACAAAGAACGGCTCATGGTCCGTCTCCAAAAATACGTCTTACTCATGCTCTGGCTCCGGTCAGCTTGCCCGTGAGTTTGATCTGCCAGAGAACTTCAGAGTGCAGTGTATGCTCGAATGGCAAGAGGTGCCTAACTTCTCATTCCGCTTTTGCGGTGAAAATGATCGATCATCCACCAAGCAGAACACCTACGAGTTCATTTTTAATTCAGCGGGAATGCAGCTCCAGCGCTATGAGAATGCTAATCAGCCAGCCGCATCCATGGCATCTATTCCGTTTAAGCCTGGTGACTTCGCCTCACGCAGCGTCCTGTTAGACTTCCGCGTGAACCGCAGCAATGGTACCGTATCTTTATCCATAAACAACACCCTAGTCGCCACTTGGTATGATCCATTTGACAGTAAGGCCGCTGGGAACTTCATGGTGATTAGCAGCCGCGTCAGCAAGGGTAAGGCATGCACCATCAGCAAGTTCAAGGTCACTGACTGGCGGAACAGTTCCCTTCCCCGCCGCCGGCTCAAAGTAAATAATGCAGAGACGGATTTTATCATCGATGATGAAGCAAACCAGCTTTCCGGAAACCTCCTCTCAATCTCTGGGAAAGAAACCAATCAGCGCACCGTCATTTTAGAAAAAGAGCACAGCGAGGATCCGCTTTCCGTCCCTGACCGCAAAATCAGCTCTCTCTACTTCAAGATCAATCCTGATGCCAAGCCGCTGGCCGTTTCTCCATTCAAAGCAACACTGCACGGGCAAGGCTCAATTTCCCTCACCTCCCCAAGTATTTCGGGCGGAAAAATCTCCTCCACCCACCCTATTCTCGGCAAGGTTTCCCTAAATACCAAGATGCTCCGCCAGATTACTAACACCAAGGTGCTAGCCAAAGATAAAGCGGAAAAATCCAAGGAAGATTCCGCCAAATCTAAGGTGCGCCGTAAAACCATCCGTCCAGGCATTCAGCTCCAATTCTAATTTCCAAACAATGATTCTTTCCCACCACAAATTGCCATCTCTCTCATGGGGGGTAATTTCCGCCTGCGCTCTCCTCCTCAGCCCAGCCTGCTTTGCTCAAGGTGAACCTGCTCAAGAAGAAGCTAAGGAAAAAGAGGCAGCAAAAGAAAGCGACGAAAAACCCAAGGCCGAGCCTAAAGCAGAGCCCAAGGCGCGTATCTACCTGAGTAATGGAGACCGCCTCACTGGTATGCCATTGGGCATTGATGCCGATGGAAACCTCGCGTTCAAAGCTGATTGCCTCGCCAATATCGCTCCGTTTACTAAAAGTGAAATTCTAACATTAGAATTTGATCAATGGGAGGAAGAGCCTCAATCCAACACCCTGGCGCGTGTTACCATCCGCAATCGCCATGCTGAAAAGCACACCATGGATACCCTCACTGGAACCTTGGCTGAGCTGACACCAGACAGCATCAAGTTAGATACATGGTACGCAGGCATCATCACATTGGATCGCAAAATGGTGCAGGACATCAACATCATCAGCAACCAAGCTGGTAACTATTACGGCCCGAACAACATCAAAGAGTGGACACGCCCAGAAGGTAAGGAAAGCTGGTCATACAAAAGTGGCGTTCTTTATTCCAATACCGCTAGCTCGATCGGTAAAGACATCGGCATGAAGAGTAAGTCTCACGTTTCGTTTTTCGCAGATTGGGACAGCTCCATGCGCTTCAAGCTCAGGCTCTACAATAGCGACGTCTCTGAGACCTCACCTGATGCTTACCACGAGATTAGTTTTCAATCATCCTATGCATACCTTCGCACCAGGGGCAATGCAGGCAATGGCGTGCGTGTAGGTAGAGGCAATGCATGGAAACGGCTCAACTCCCGCCCCACAGATACCAAAGCACGCTTCGATATTTACATGGACAAAGAAACCAGCAGCTTTGCGGTTTATATCAATGGCAAACTGTCCTGCAACCTACAGGGGCAGAACCAAGCTCCTAAGGATCTAGGCACCGGGATTTCCTTTGTGGCAGAGTCTCGCTATAAAATCCAAATCAGCTCCATTACCGTGTTGCCCTGGGACGGAATCTCTCTACCAAATACTCAAACTAAAGAGCAAGATGGAGATGGCGAACAAGAGAACGAGGAAGCACCGCATAAAGTTATTCTCGTCAATGGTGATGAAGTGCCTGGCACCGTCGGCACCGTTAAGGACGGCAAGACTCTCTTTATCGAAACAGAATTCACACCCATTGAAATCCCCATTGATCGTATCAAATCCCTCTCCATAAGCAGCTCTAACGATGAGCCTAAGATGTATGCAGATGACATCCGCGCTTACTTTCACCGAGGAGGACATGTCACCCTGCGCCTAGCCAGTTTCAAAGACGGCAAGGTAAGCGGATTCAGCCAGGTATTCGGTGATGCCACCTTTGAGCTGAAAGCCTTCAGCCGGATCGACTTCGATATTTACAACCAAGAGGCCAATAAGGAGCGCGCCAAACAATAATTTTATTGGGATGCTAAGCACTGACCACCACTGACTACCTCGGTGGCTCAGAATTCCATCTGCTGATTCAACTATGCAACTCATTCTCGGCACGGCTGGTCACATTGACCACGGTAAGTCATCCTTAGTCAAGCACCTCACTGGTTTAGACCCTGATCGTCTTCCTGAGGAGAAGGCACGCGGTGTTACTATCGAGCTCGGCTTCGCCCACCTGTCACTGGAAGATGGAAATACCACTTATGAGATAGGAATTGTTGACGTGCCCGGCCACGCGGACTTCGTTAACAACATGGTCGCAGGCGTAGGAGCGCTCGATCTCGCGGTTTTTATCATCGCTGCTGATGACGGCTGGATGCCTCAGTCAGAGGAGCACCTCCACATCCTCAACTATCTTGGCATCAAACAGATTGTCATCGCCCTCACCAAATCTGACCTTTGTGAAGACGTTCCCTTTGCCGTGGAAATGCTCCGTGATGAGCTCAAGGACACATCAATTTCAGACGCCCCCATCGTGCCCGTTTCCTCCGTCACAGGTGACGGCATTGATGAGCTTAAAACAAAATTGTTAGAAAAAATCCGCAACTGCACCGCGCACGAAGACACCGGCAAGGCGCGGGTAGCGATTGATCGCATTTTTTCTCCCAAAGGGACAGGGACAGTCATCACAGGCACTCTCTGTGGAGGCTCCGTGAATATTGGTGATAGCCTTCAGCTCCAGCCTGAAGGATTGGACACAAAAATCCGCTACATTCAAAATCACAATCAAGGCTTAGAAACAGCCGTGCCTGGGATGCGAACCGCATTGAACCTCCCAGACCTCCCTATCGCCTCCCCTGGGAAACCTGGCGCACAGCGCGGCCACACCCTCTGCTCTCCAGGGATCGGAGAAACCTCCCGCACTCTGGATGTTTTACTACAGCGCATCGCGAGGCCCATTCCTGGGTTTAAGCCCCGCGCCCTGCGTAACACAGAAACAGTGATCCTTCACCATGGCTCTGCCCGCTGCCACGCACGCGTTATCCTCAATGACCGCACCCATCTCCATCCAGGGGAAGAATGCCTCGCTCAGCTAAGGTTGGACAGCCCGCTTTTCTTACTCACAGGTGACCGAGTAGTGCTGCGTGATGGCTCCCAACAAAGCACGCTTGCTGGTGGAATTGTGCTAGACGCAAAGCCCACACGGCAAGGTTTCCGCAGTGAATCCCGTGCCAGTTTTCTACAGCCCAGAGCTGAAAATCCTGATGATGTAGCTACTTACATTACTACGTTGTTAGATCGTGACCATCTGCTCGACAGTGAAAATCCACTGCCGAACAATCCATTCCATGAGAACACTATTTCATCCGCTATCCAAGCACTCCTTGATGAACAAACCATCGTGGAGCATGACACCATGCTTCTTCATGCGGCATGGTGGAATGATCAGCTAGACCTCGCTGGCAAGGCGGTGAAGAGCTGGCACCAGCACCGGCCAGACATCCCATCCATGCCATTGGATGAATTGGCACAAAAACTTCCTGATGTGCCTGAGGCTATTTTCGTTCATCTCCCTTCTGCCATGGAGCAGCGCGGCTACCAGAGTAGCGGCAAAGGCCTAGCCAGCTCTAGCCACACACTCACACTCCCAGATGAGATAGCGCCTGAGGCAAACGCCATCCTAAAGAACCTCAATCAAGCAGGACTACAGCCACCTAACAGAGTGGACCTCACCGCAACGGCAAAATCTGATCAAGCGATGAAGTTCCTCATCCGCTCTGGGCAGGTGATTGAGCTGGATCAAAAAGTTGTAATCAGCACGGAGGCGAGAAACGCTGCCCAAGAAAGTGTTAGAGAGTTTATACAGCAACAAGGTCAAGCCACAGCGAGCGAGCTTCGCCAGCATCTCGATAGCACCCGCAAAGTCGTCATGCCTCTGCTGGAGCATCTTGATGCTATCGGCCTGACTGTTAGAAATGATAACTTCAGAACGCTCAAAGCATCAAAGTAATTATTGTGTGGGCGGGGCCTGGAATATTCTGATGAAAATACCTCTTGTTTGTTGATTTTTTACTTCCACTCTATGCTCTGAAAGGGCATTGATGGGTGCGGAGCCAAGCCGTTTCAACACATACTTCATACTTATGAGAATAGCATTATTCAGTGACATTCACGCCAACCTTGAGGCGCTTGAGGCGGTTCTAGCCGATGCCGAGGAAAGCGGATGCGATACCTACATTTGCTTAGGTGATGTCGTAGGATATAATGCCGACCCCGCCGCCTGCTTGGAAAAAGTCCGTGCGATGGGTTGCCCAGTGGTCAAAGGAAACCACGATCTGGACTGTGGCCATGATACCTCTTTGGAAATGATGAATCCTGTGGCAGCAGAAGCTCTGCAGTGGACCAGAGATCAGCTCACGCCCGAACAACGCCAGTGGCTTGCTCGGCTTAGAATGGTCCGCCAGGTGCATGATTTTTCCATCGTTCACTCGACTCTCGATCAACCAACTTCTTGGAATTATGTTACCAACAAGTTTGATGCTATGGCAAACTTCACTTACCAGGTGACTCCAGTTTGCTTCTATGGTCACACGCATGTTCCTCGCGTATTCATCAAGGGGGACCGGGTGCAAGAAGTGCCTGCCGAGCAGCTCGCTATCGAGCCAGGGAGTAAATATTTTATTAACACAGGAGCTGTAGGGCAGCCACGTGATGGGGACTGGCGAGCATCCTACTGCATTTACGATATCGCACAGCAGATGGTTGTCTTCCGCCGTGTGGAGTATGATCTTGAATCAGCCCAGAAGAAAATCATCGCTGCTGGATTACCTGAATCGCTAGCAGATCGTTTAGCTGTTGGACGCTAGGATTCTGCAGCCAGCAGCTCCTGCCAGATTGGGATATCTGCCTCTGCCCAATCAAGGTTTGGGCATTCTGCTAGAGTGAGCCAGCATATCTTATCGTGTTCTAGCGCAATAGGTTTGTTCCCATCAATGGGCTCTAGCTGGCATAGAAACGGAAAAAGTTTCAGCGAGAATTCCTCATAGTGATGCTCCACCATGGTGAGTGGGCGGAGGATACGCACGCGGCAGCCTAGCTCTTCTGTTAACTCTCGGTGAATTGCCTGTTCATGGGTTTCTCCAGCTTCTATTTTACCCCCTGGAAACTCCCACTTCCCTGCGAGCAGTTTCCCCTGAGGTCTCTGGCAAGCAAGTAACTGACCACCCTCATCACGAATCACCGCGCATACCACATTGAACATAAAGAAGCGATAGACTATATAACTCGCTTGTAACACAACCAACAAATGATCCCTCTCGAAGACGACCCCTGTGATGTTATTGGAAAAGCAATGCGCGGAGAAGGCATGGATGTCTCTCAGCTAGCATCCGCTGCGCAGTTAGAAGCCAGCCTTGTGCAAGATGTGTTAGATGGCAACCTCAACGCAGACGCCGTGAAACGCATTGCCGCCGTGCTTAATCTGGGCGCTGAGGCACTGATGAGTTTACCGAGTTATGCACCAGAGGTAGCTCTCCCCGATGGTCTGCACTGCATCACCACTCCCTTTGGCCATGCTGGGGTGAATGCCTTTGTGTTAGTCCACGGTTCAAGTGCGTGTGTCTTTGATACAGGAACGGACGCCCAGCCAATCAGCAGCTTTTTATCTTCTAACAATTTACACCTAGACACACTCTTCATCACCCACCGTCACCCTGATCACATGGCGGGCGTCAGTGACCTGCCATATAGCCGTCTCATTTATCCGGAAGATATTCAGCATGATGAAAACTACACCACCTCATGTGGTGTCACCCTTAAAGCGCTTGATGTAAGTGGCCATCTAAGCCCCGCTAGAGCCTACTACTTGGACAATCTCGGCTGCGGAGTTTGTATTGTTGGCGATAGTGTTTTTGCAGGTTCTATGGGAGGAACACATTCTCATAAGAACTACCTCACATCTTTAGAAACCGCCAGAAACCATTTGTTTTCTCTTCCTGAAGCAACCATCATCTGCACAGGTCATGGGCCTATGACATCGGTAGCATACGAGGTAGAATCTAACCCTTTCACCAAACGTATGTTTCACAGAAAACCAGAGACACCTTGACGAATTGTGACAATTGGTAAGGCTACACCTTTCCAACCACTAAAACCTCTACTTTCACTATATGAACAACACACAAACTAAATACACAGCCATTGCTGCTATACTAAGCCTTAGCAGCGTTCCTCTCATGGGTGCAGGTTTCCAACTTGCAGAACGCTCCGCCCGTGGAATGGGACGAGCCTTTTCAGGTGAAGCCGCCATCGCCGATGATGCATCCGTGATCGCTTCTAACCCAGCAGGAATGATCTTGCTTGATGACAACGCTATTTCAGCAGGTCTTCAGTTTATTGATCCTAACGTAAACATCAAAGGTGCTCACCCTCATCCCATGGGTGGCGCTGTTTCCGATAAGGATGTAGCAAGCTCGGCTTTGATTCCTTACTTCTTCTTTTCCAAAAAAATCAATGATCACCTAAGCGTTGGTCTGGGAACATATTCATCCTTCGGTCTAGCTACAGATTACTCTTCTGGAGCTGCTAGCATCATTGGAACCGACAAGAGTGAAATCACAACCGTCACCATTAACCCATCACTGGCTTATCGCGTCAATGAGGCACTCTCCGTGGGTGTAGGTCTTGATATTATGTATGCCGAGGGTCGCTTGACTGCTGCTAATACTGCGTTTGATCCCATTCCTGGCCCAGTTGGTTCCTCGTTGTTTGACCTTCAAGGGGACGACTGGAGCATCGGCTGGAATATTGGTTTACTTTACCAGCTTAACGAATCCACCCGCATCGGCCTTCACTATCGCTCAACTTTTGATCTTAAGATTGAAGGTGACGCATCTGGTGCTCTGGTAGGAGGTGTAAAGCGTGATGCTACTCTTGAAGTAGAACTTCCTGACACTCTCGAACTCAGCGTTTACCATGAAGTGAATGATAAGTGGGCTGTCCACGGTGATGTCCTCTGGACAAACTGGAGCACCTTCAAGCAGCTTGCTCCAAAGGTAGGCATTCCAGCCGCAGACGCAGCACTCGTTGTGGATGAGAACTGGGAAGATGCTTTCCGCTACTCCATCGGTGTTACCTATAAGCACAGTGACCGCCTCACACTGCGCGGTGGTTTAGCCTATGATGAAAGCCCCGTTCGCACTCAGGACCGCACACTTCGTATTCCTGATGGCGATCGCATATGGGCCAGCATCGGTGCTACCATCAAGCTAAACGATTGCTATAATCTGGACCTCGCTTACACGCACATCTTTGCTGGCGATTCTGATGTTAATCTCAACGAGCCTCAATTCAACGGTAAGGCTGGCGGCGATGTTGATATGATTGCTGTCGGAATTAGCGGTAGCTTCTAATACCAATGAGGAAAAGTTTCTGGTAGTATACGCGCAGGATTTTTCCGCCTTGGCATCGCGGAAAAAGACCAGTGAATACTGCCAGAAAAATTTTTGAGTTGGTATAAGCAACAGAGTCTTTTATCTAACCCATCTGTAGAACACACACACCAAAGCAATAGCGGATGTCTCCTTACGGAGGCATCCGTTTTTTTAAAGTCCTCTCTTATTGTCTAACGAATGCTCAGAGATGCTG
>JBMYYO010000102.1:0-12459 GCA_049609505.1 Akkermansiaceae bacterium
AGAGTTGTCTGGGATGGGAATTGGTTGTTGATGAGGTTGTTCTGGTAATCGTTATAAGTTTGCGGTGTTCGGTATCCCCAACGGGCTGACTCGCAAAGGAAGCTCAGCTTTGTTTCATCGTAGCGGTTTTGCAAACGTGCCACCGTTTTGTGTGCGGCGAAGGCACCATCGTGGAAGTAGGCGGCGTAGATACGATCTGCAAAGTAGGTTTTAAAATCGGGATGATTCTCAGACTCTAACCGCCCGAGAATGTTTCCTGGTCCACCGGCATCGTTGTTTTGAGCAATGCCAGTTGGGTTCGTCCATCCATCAGCATCGTTGAGGTAGAGTTTCATTTTTACCCCATTGTCGATGGGTTGGCCAAAAGCTCGGTATTCGTTCTCAGAGCTTCCGAAGTCATAGAGAATCCAAAAGTCGAGGTAACTTTGCATATCTAACCGGCTTTGCAAGCTGGCCCACGGCGTGCTGCCGTTGGCGAGGTCTTTGATGGTTTGCCAACCACTGCCATCGCCATCGTAAACTTCGCCCGGCGACCAGCCACCGACGTTGGCATTGCCATTGATCGCTTCATAATCTTCCTTCTCACCGCCGAAGTATTCTGCGCCCATGGAGGCATTCCACCGCTCGCGCAAGTGGTATTGCCCCCAGTAAACGCCATTGCGGAAGAGGTGCACAAACCTGCCGTGCGGGCTGATGTTTCCCATCTCCAGTAGGGAGTCATCAGTGAATCGGTTAGATAGATAAGCACCGCGCATGGCCATATCATGCGAGCCGCTGCGGAGGTCTAGGGCATCGAATTTTTCAACCGGGGCAAAGCCACGATCAAATCCTTCGAACAAAGGAAAGTTGAGTTTTCCTGGCCCGTATTGTTTGCGGAAGTAGAGGCGGAAACTTTTTTTGTCAAAGTTTGTGAAATAGCCGCCGAAGTAAGACACGCCGGCATCGACTTGAAACCCATCGCTGCCGTCGGGGAAAATCATTTCTACAGAAGTGGGGCGCTCGTTGTCATTAGTGACGCTGTTCGGGTCCTCGATGTTGATGGAAATAATTGGTAAGGCCTTGAGTGAATCGATCATTTGAGGCCCGTAAGTCCCGTGCTGGGTGATGCCTGTGTCCATCACGCTAGATGCAATCACATCGGAGGCAAAGACATAGGTGTGGGTGTCAATGTTTGTAGGTGCGTAGCCCGTTTGGTAGGCCATAGCGCGAATGACGGTGGTTTGTGAGATGGCAATTGGAGCCGTGTAAATAGTACCGTGTGTCTCGCTCGGTGGAGAGCCGTCTGTGGTGTAGCGGATGGTGGCACCCGTTGTGGCTGAGCTGATGGTTAGATTGAAGCTGGTGTCGTAAAACCCCCGGTCATGGCTAAAGGTCGTGTCTTTGACAAAGCCAAGAAAGCCATCTCCATTTTCCTCGCCAGGGGTGGGGGAGTCAAAAAAACGAAGCTGCCCACTTGTTAGGCCGAGTCCGTAACTTTTATTCTTGGGTATGTTAGGATACAAAGCCGTGGTTGGGTAGTCGGATGGGATTTGGTAGAGTACGGTGTCGCCTGCCGCATTCGTAACAGCGAGATAATCGCCATCTGCATCGAGTTTAAAATCGGTGTGGAGTTCTGCTCCGGTGCGGTTTTTGGATGAGGCAAAAACAACGAGGTATCCGTTTGCGGGGATAGCTGTGCCGAACGGGAGCTGCCATGTTGTCGCCAAGCTTGGGTTATCAGTTAGGCGATAGCTCCCTCCATCGATCACAAATGGATTGGGGTTGTAGAGCTCTATCCAATCACTCGCATCACCATCTTCATCACGCAGCCCGTTTGAATTATTGGCGATTAGTTCATTGATCTGGAGTGGGTTTTCAGTGGCATTGACATAAACGGTAATGCTGTGCTGGCTAGTGCCGTGGGTATTGGTGGCGGTCAGCGTATAGGTGGTGGTAGCGGAGGGGGATACGGTGGTGTTTCCCGCTGAGGACACTGTGCCGATGCTTTGATCAATACTTACAGAGTCAGCATTATCGATGTCCCAAGTGAGGGTTACGCTTGTGGATGGTGCTACGTTGATCGCCGCGTCCGAGGCTAATACGCCGTTACTTACCTCGAACTGCTCCACCACAGGAGTCGGCGGACCAAGAGTGCGGAGCGCAAGCGCATTATACTGCGGGTGAGCGGCTCCACTGCCGCGGAATCTAAGAGTTTGCGTGGTAGCGTCTGCTATAAATGTGCCGATGACGTATTGCGATGGCGGACCACTATCCAAGATCACCGCGGTGGTGGCTGGCCCACTATCGTAGGTTTTCTTCCGCCCTTGGCAGCAGCTGCGGGTATCGGCCATCCAAAGTTGCAACCGATACTGGTGCCCCACGGTTAGCCCGGTTAGATTGAGTGATGCATTGCTACTGGTGTGAGACATGGTGGAGAGCAGCGCCTCGTAATTACCATCGCCACCACGATTATGAGGATCCACCCCGTTAAAGACTGAGCCGTTGAATAATGCCCCCTGCACAAAAGTAAGGTTCATTCCGCTGGGATCAATCGTCACGCTATTGTTCCCAGCATTCCACTGGTAAACAGGAGTCCCTACCGTGTCAAAATCCGATAACGTTCCTGTGATGCTCTGGGGCACGCCCCATGTGATTTCTGCGGCTGATATCCGGCAGACTAAGAGGAGGCACAGAATGAAAATGCGTTGCACGGTATTTTACTGAATAAGAGAGAGTGTGAGGGGGGGAAGCTAAGCTACGCCCATCTTGTTTCAACAAAAAAAACGGCCACAGGGTGAACCCGTGACCGTTGATTTAAAAAGTCAGATGGTCTAAGTTTTACTTAGCAACCGTATTGATCGTCTGGATGATGCGGCTGGCGATCTTGTAGGGGTCGCCTTGTGAGTTCGGACGGCGATCTTCAAGGTAGCCTTTGTAGGCATCATCTTTGACAAATCCGTGTGGCACACGGATGGACGCGCCACGGTCTGCTACACCCCATGAGAACTTGTCAATAGACTGAGTTTCGTGAAGTCCAGTGAGGCGCTGATCGTTGTCAGGACCATAAACAGCAATGTGCTCCTCGGTAAACTCCTCGAAGGCGTCCATGAGTTTGAGGAAGTAATCCTTGCCGCCAGTTTCACGCAGATACTCGGTGGAGAAATTAGCGTGCATTCCAGAGCCATTCCAGTCGCCCTGAATTGGCTTGCAGTGCCACTCAACATCCACTTCATACTCTTCACAGAGACGGAGAAGGAGGAAACGTGCTACCCACATCTCATCGGCTGCGCGTTTGGAGCCTTTGCCGAAGACCTGGAATTCCCACTGGCCTTTGGCGACCTCAGCATTAATACCTTCATGGTTGATTCCTGCATAAAGGCAGAGATCGAGGTGGATGTCTGTGATTTCGCGTGCGATTCCACCGATGTTGGCATTGCCAACTCCACAGTAGTATTCACCTTGCGGTCCAGGGTAGCCACCCTTAGGGAATCCGAGTGGTACTCCTTCTTGCATCAGGAAGTATTCCTGCTCGAAGCCAAACCATGTGCCAGGATCATCGGCGATGGTTGCGCGGGCATTGCTCGGGTGAGGTGTGCCGTCAGGAAGCATGACTTCACACATAACGAGAACACCATTCTCACGGGTGCCGTCCGGGTAAAGAGCTACGGGCTTAAGCACGCAGTCAGAGTCACCTCCTTCAGCTTGCTTGGTGGATGAACCATCGAAACCCCAGTCAGGGAGGTCTTCGAGCGATGGGAACTCATCGTATTCACGGATCATGCACTTAGTGCGGAGGTTCTGGACGGGGCTGTAGCCGTCGAGCCAGATGTAATCGAGTCTGTATTTGGCCATGTTAGTTGGTCTGTGTTATTAGGTTGTGGGGTTTGTTGCTGAGAGCATCTTTTTTGAAGCAGGTGGCGTGCCATGTTTCTTGCAAATGGCGAAAAATCATGAGTTTTCTGCTTCGTTGCTGACGTGGATCGTGATGAGTGTGATGTCATCGCTGCCATCGTTTGTTGCAGCGCGCTCCATGAGAGAGTCTGCGAGTTGGCTTGTCGAGCTTGAGTTTTTCAAAAATGCCGAATGGATGTGTTTATCCCACAATCCATCGATTAATCCATCGCTGCAGATGAGAAACTGATCACCTGCTAGAAAAGGGATCGATGCAACGTGGGAGTTCACGGTATTGTGACCACCGCCAACGACTTCATAGAGCGCGGAGCGGCGCGGATGGGCGCGAAACTCCCGTTCGCTGAGCTCACCGCGGCTCATCTTCCGCCAAGCAAAAGTGTGATCAAGGGTGAGCTGGGAGGTTTCTCCATTCCGGTGTAAGTAGATACGGCTATCGCCGACGTTAGCGAGGTAGAGGTTTTCGGGTGTAAACCAAGCGAGAGCGAGTGTTGCGGCCATGCCTTTGTGGTTGGCGTCCAGCTCAGCTTTGGCGTTGATTTTCTCATGCACCGACCGGATAGCATCCTCCAAATGGGTAAAGTAATCGGGGTGGAGTCCGCTTGCTGCCGTTTTGAATGTTTGCGGGATAATAGTAGTAAGTCGTTCTAAAAGAGTAGATGAGGCGACATCTCCAGCATTCCCGCCACCCATTCCATCGGACACAGCAAAAATCAAATCATGCGCCGCCACCGAGTGGCTACCAGAATCGCTCAATACCTCTGCTCCAGCCAGGTCTGAGGCAAAAGCCAACCACGAATCATCATTCACCGGTTTCTTGCTACCCGATCTCGTCAACGCCTGCCACTGGAAGCACCTAGGCGGCTCATCCGAAGAAATCGGAGGAGCTCCAGGCAAGAAGGGATTCAGTTCAGCCATCGACGAGATGGTTTTAGACAGAATTGACGGAATTGACAGAATTTTTTCGACGCCTAAGGGAAACAAGCAATTTTCGCTTGCAGGGTGGGGGAGTTCGACTATTTTCCGCCGCGAAAAACCAACCCGAATTTTTTCTATTATGTCAACAGCCACCGCAGAATCCACCGAAGAGCATACTCATAGTTTCCAAGCTGAAGTTCGTCAGCTTCTCGATATCGTTATCCACTCGCTTTACACTGATAAAGAAATCTTCGTCCGCGAGCTGGTTTCTAACGCCTCCGATGCGCTGGAAAAAATGCGCCTCAAGCAGCTCACTGAGAAGGATGTTTTTGAGAGTGATCGCGAGTTAGAGATCGAAATCACCACAGACGAAGAAAACAATATCCTCACCATCGCCGATAGCGGCATTGGCATGAGCAAGGATGAGCTTACGGAAAATCTCGGCACCATCGCACACTCGGGCACCAAGGCGTTTCTTGAGAAAATGAAAGAGCAGGGGGATTCGAATGCCGATGTGATTGGGCAGTTTGGTGTTGGTTTCTACTCCGCATTTATGGCCGCTGATAAGGTGGAAGTTCACACTCATTCCTGGGAATCAGGCGAATCTGGAAACATCTGGAGTAGCGACGGCGCGAGCGGTTACAGCATCGATGAAAACGCCGATGCACAACGCGGTGCCAAGATCGTGATCCATCTCAAAGAGGGGATGGAGGAGTTCGCCAAGGAGTTTCGCATCAAGAGCATCCTCGAGAAATACTCCAACTTCGTGTCCTTTCCCATCAAGCTCAACGGGGAGCGCATCAATACCGTGGAGGCGATCTGGCTAAAGTCTAAAAGCGACATCACACCGGAGCAATACACCGAGTTCTACAAATTTGCCGCTCACGCTCACGATGATCCGCGCTACACCATGCACTTCAGTGCAGACGCGCCTCTTGCCATCAACGCGCTTTTGTTTACTCCTACAGAAAACAGCGAGCAATTTGGCATGGGGCAGATGGAGCCTGGGGTTTCGCTTTATTGCCGCAAAGTCCTGATCGATTCCAAACCGGAGAAACTCCTACCCGAATGGCTCCGTTTCCTGCGCGGTGTAATCGACAGCGAGGATCTGCCGCTCAACATTTCCCGAGAGTCCATGCAGGACAGCGCGCTGGTGCAGAAGCTCAATGCTCTCATCACCAAACGCTACCTCAAGTTCCTCGAAAAAGAGGCCAAAAACGAGCCAGAGAAATACAACGAATTTTACCAAAAGTTTTCTCGATTCCTCAAGGAAGGCATCGCCACTAGCTTCGAGCATCAGGAGCAGCTTGCTGGACTCCTCAGGTTCGAAACCTCCATGCAAGACGCAGGCGAGACCACCAACTTCGCACAATACATTGATCGAGCAAAGGACGAGCAGGAGAATATCTACTACCTCACGGGTATGTCTCGGGAGGCGATTGAGGCTGGGCCATACCTTGAGGCTTTCAAAGCGAGGGGGTTAGAGGTTTGTTTCTTCACCGAGCCCGTTGACCAATACGTCATGGAGGCACTGCCTGAGTTTAAGGGCAAAAAACTCGTATCCGCAGACCGTGGAGAGATCGAGCTGGATGATGTCGCCACCGAGGGTGAAGAATTGGATAAAAAATCCGCCAAAAAACTCATTAAATTCCTCAAGGAAGAGCTTGGAGACCGCATTGAAAACGTCGAGTCATCTGGCCGCCTCATCGATAGTCCTGTAGCCGCACTTACGCCGAAAGAAGCACCCAATGCGCAAATGCGTGCCATGATGCAAGCCATGGGTCAGGATATGCCAGCCACCAAGGCCACGCTGGAGATCAACCCGCGCCACGAAACTATTCATGGACTCGCTAAGCTCATCGATAGTGACGCGGAAACTGCCAAGCTCATCGCGCAGCAGCTTACGGATAATGCATTGCTCGCAGCTGGGCTTCTGGAAAACGCTCACCAGATGTCCGCTCGCATGAACCAGCTCATTGAGAAGCTAGTGAAGCAGTAGTGCTGCACGACCACTCAAATTCAACTCAAACGGCCATGCCCTAGATCAGGTATGGTCGTTTTTTATCTCACAGACGGGCAAGGATACAGAAAGGGGGCCAAATATGCGATTCTCAGAGCCTTTAGCAGAAACCCTTGAAAACCCTGACACCAAGCACCCAGAAGGCGCACAAGAACAACTTCGCACAATGTATGTAATGCGTGGTTTTGTATCAATGGCGTGCCTAGCATTAGCCTAATGCATCATTGACGGATGAGTGTTGTCCATTGATCATTCCGCCATGCATGGTCAATTACTTCTTCTTGGTGTTCCTGGCACTGAGCTTACTGCTGCGGATGCTGAGCTTTATCGGAAAATTCAGCCTGCGGGATTCGTGCTTTTTGGGCGTAATGTTGTATCGCCTGAGCAGGTGCGGAAGCTGACGGATGACCTACGGGAAGTTTGTGACATCACCCCTATTATCTCGATTGATCAAGAAGGTGGTCGGGTTTCGCGCACGCGGGAAATTGGCACTGAGCCGCCGTCCGCACAGGAATTGCGGGAGAAAAATGACCCCGGCCTGATCGCCAAGCACGGCATGATTACAGCTGACGTCCTCCGTTTGCTTGGGTTCAATATGAACCTCTGCCCAGTGCTCGATATCTCATACGATGATGAAGCGGACAATGCCATGAAAGGCCGCTGCTACGGCACAGATGCACAGCAAGTGATCACCAATGCTGGGATCTTTAACAGCAACCTTCGCCACCGTAAAATCCTCTCCTCTGGTAAACATTTCCCCTCCTGTGGCCTCGCGGACACTGATCCGCACCACGATCTCCCACATGTGGACAAGAGTCTCGCCGAAATGCTTGCTACGGATCTGCTGCCCTACACCGCACTGATGCCGCAGCTCGATTCCCTGATGAGCTGCCACGCGCATTTTTCAGCAATCGATGGAGAAACTCCTGGCCTGCCCGGCTCTCTCTCGCACAATCTCCTCACTAAGATTCTCAGGCTTCAGCTTGGGTATGAGGGCGTAATCATGACCGATGATCTTGATATGGGAGCCATCGTGAACACCTACGGCCGTGGTCCTGATGTGAAGCTTGCTATCGAAGCTGGTAACGATCTAGCGATGATTTGCCATCAGGTTGACACCGCCCCTACCGCGCTTGAGCACCTCAAGCAATTATCGACCGGCATCGTTGACGATAGCTTGCGGCGCATTGAGAAACTCAAGAAACGACTCATCAATCCCTTTATTTTCACCATGGAAAAATGGCAGAGCCTTGATGAGGAAACGATGCAACTCCGCATCGATGTGTTAGGCGAAGAGCTTGCTAAGCAAACTCAGGATTACTCTGATGAAAAGCGCTCTCCTGTTGAGGGATATTAATCATTGGCCTCCATCGCTCAGGTGGATGATTTCGTTGGGATAATCGATGATGCAAACTCGCGGAATCGTGTTAGCTTCCCTTTCGTGAAGAACACCAAGCCAGCTCACTTACCCCACCCGTTTCGGAAACCTTGGGGTGTTTTGCGTTTACCAATGCCTTGGCATAAGCCGCGTGTGCGCGAGTGCCAAGATGCGGATACCGTGGTGCTGCTGCATGGCTTATGGCGTAGCGTCTGGGCGATGGAGCCGATGGCGAAGTTCCTCCATAGTCAGGGCTATGGCACGATCAATGTCCCCTACCCATCTTTTACCAAATCGTTAGAAGACATCACGGCCCTGGTGATGGCGAGCATTCGCTCTCATGCAGCGGGTAAGAAAGTCCACTTCGTTACTCACTCGTTAGGCGGCATTGTGATGCGGAGGTTGTTAGAAAACTTTCCTCCTGAGGAGCTCGGGCGCATTGTGATGCTGGCACCGCCGAACCAGGGCAGCGAAATCATTGACTGGCTGGCAGACTGCCCACCGCTGAAGTGCACACTCGGCCCAGCGGGCGATATGTTAGCCTCTGATAAAAATGCCGCACCTCCCCTGCCCTCAGAAATTGACTCCGCAGTCATCATGGGGAAACGCAGCACCATTCCGTTTTTTCGTTGGCTGTTAGACGATAGCAACGATGGCATCGTCTCCGTGGAGCGAGGTCGTATTGAGGGGATGAATGAATTCCACGTCATGGATGCTGATCATACGTTCATCTCCAGCGATGAACGTGTCATGGCGATGACGCAGAGGTTTCTACGCGATGGCAGAATCACCTAATACTACCAGAAAGTTTTTTGAGTTGATGTGAGATCGAGCGGGCTAACCAAATAATTTCTTAGCGCGCTCGCCGATTTCCTCTGGTGTCAGATCCTCAATCTGTTGCACGAGAGTCCAGCGGTATCCGTAGTCGTCTAGAATCATCGCGGACCTGCTGCCCCAGAATTGATCTTCTGGCTCGGAGAGAGATTTTCCGCCTGCCTCCATGGCTTTCGTGTATGCCGCGTCACAATCATCAGTGGCGATACAGAAGAGGCAGGGTGCCATTGTTCCTTCAGGAAGGGCGAATGCATTCATCTCTGGTGCTTCTCCAGAAATGAAGAGTCGGGTGTTACCAATCATAAACTCCGCGTGGGCAACGCTGCCATCCGCATCTGGCATCCTGAACAATTCCTCCGCTCCAAAGGCACGGGTGTAAAAATCAATAGCCTCTGAAGCATCTAAACATGTGAGAGAAATAGAGACGGTAGGCTGTGGTGCAGTGGCAGGTTCTGTTGACATGATTTAGATTCAACATGGTCACGCCTATGATGGCAACACGGAAGATGCATATGATGGAAGATGCAATGCAGTAGCTTTGGACAGGATTTACAAGATTAACGGGATTTTTTGCTTCGAGGACGAAACCAACGAGCCTTTCAATCATGTTAATCTTGTAAACCCTGTCCCCCTCAAAGAAAACTAACTTGACCGCCTTGAGCGGAAGATCTGACAAGAGCACACATTCGTCTTTTGCATCTAGCCATTTGCTATTATAGTAGGTCTGTCTTGAAACTGAAACGCCTCATCCACCATTTCCGCCTCATCGTTATTTGTACGATTGGTATCGGTCTGGGCCTTGTTGTGGGAGGGCTTTATTACATCAACCAAAGCGGTGCCAATGAACAATGGCGTGCCGCCATTTCCTCAGAGCTTGAGGAGCGCGGGGTGTTTACGGAGTTTGAGAGTTTGAAGTTCGAGCTTACCCGTGGGTTTGTAGCCCGTGGGGTAACGGTGTATCGGGATGCAGAAAGGCAGCACCCTGTGGCAAGCCTTGCGCATTTGGTAATTGATGTGGATAAAACCAAACTTCTACGTGGTATTTTACACGTTAATGAGGTGTCCATTACTAACGGTAATGTAGCACTCCCACTAGATCCAGATGATCCTGATAGCCCGATCATTGAAGTGGAAAACCTCGAGGGATCTCTGTTGTTGCCCGATAGAAAAACCGTCGAGGCGAGGGAAATTTCAGGTTACATTGAGGGAATCAAAGTCATCATCAAAGACTCACGAATCTGGAGTGAGCACCTTGATGCGCCCAAGCAACCTAAGCCTCTTCAGGATGCACGCGTTAGCCGAATCAAAATGATCGCCCGCGTGCTACAGGAAATCCATCAGTGGAGCTGGCCCGAAAATTCCCCGCCAGAAGTCCACCTTGGTTTGGTTGGGAATGTGGATAACCCAGACACCGCTCGGCTAGATCTCAAGCTAGTGGCTCAAGAGCTAGAACGCAGCGATGTAATACTCAAGGACGTGCACATCGAAGGCGGCTACGCAAACGATTACATCACCTTGCAGAAGATCTTTCTATCTAACGACGGCAGTGAACTAAAAGGAAAAGCAGACTATCACCCGGCGGCGCGCAGGATTAGATTTGATCTTAATTCCTCGTTACATGTGCAGCAGCTAGCCAGGCGATTGTTTGGGCTGCATTTGCTCAATGAACTCACCTTTTCCACACCGCCAAGCATTCTTTGCAAAGGGGAAGTTGTGTTTTCTGAGGACTTCTCTCCAAGGTTCTCCGCCTCTGGCTCCACGGAAATAAATAACTTCTCCTGCCTAGGCACTGAGCTCACACAATTGAAGACGGAGTTTTCTGTGCAGGGCTACGATCTGTTTCTAACAGGCCTCAAGGCTAGCCACCGCGAGGGCGAACTCAGCGGGAAAATTCTCATCAAGGATGAAACGATTCGGTTTCTTGTGGAGTCATCATTGCCGGCGGATGCCTATGATCCATTTCTAGCAGGATCGTCCATTCAGCGCGTGCTAAAACGGGCAGATTTCACAAAGAATTCAAAGTGCTACGTGACCACAAAGGGCACGATGAACCGCAAGGACTTCACCAAATGGAGCGCCACAGGTAAGGCGAGGTTTCAGAACATCAGCTTTAATGACGTTGCGCTCCATGAGCTCAGTGGCGAGTATGAGCTCAGCGGTCTGCAACAAAGCTTCAGCAGCCTTGAGGCGAAGTTCGATTATTCAGACTACAAGCTGCGCAAAAAACACGGCGGCCCAGCATCAGCCAAGGCCTACATCGGAGGTATCAAGGTGGACCCGCAAGCAGGCTTGGTCACCATCAATAACATCAAAGCTACGGCTTGGCCGGCTCCTATTGTTAGGCTCTTCGCCCGAGGCCCAGCGAACCATGTGGAGACTTATCGATTCAGCCGCCCACCCGTGCTTAGAGCGAACGGTTCATTTGATTTGAGACGTGACGGGAATAACACCAATTTTTTGATTCATGTAAGTAGCCCTAGCTCCACCTATTACGAGTTCCTTGGTGAGTCTCTCAAGCTTGATCGCTTGCGTGCAGCTGTTAGAATCACTGATAAATATGTGCACGTCACGGATTTATCATTCAATACCTTCCAAGGCTCTTGCAACGGCCACCTCTCCGTGGGCATCGCTCGCAAGGAAACAGACTACACAGGCAGGCTGATGTGGAGTCGGCTACGGCTCAAGGACATAGGCAAGCTCTATGACTTTGATAACGCTGAACGCGGATTACTCACTGGCGGCACAACGTTTTCAGGCCTCAATGACCGCATCAGCGCGCTCAACGGCAAGGGGTCCCTCTCCTTGGAAAAGGGCAATCTTTTTTCCGTGCCAATGCTAGGTCCTATCTCCCCTCTCCTTGGCGTTGTGTTAGGGAAGAAAAACCCTACACAAGAACGAGCCAAGGATGCTTCTTGTAAGTTTGCGATTCGCAATGGTGTGGTTTACTCAAATGATTTCCTAGCGACCACTCGGTCATTGAAATTCACCGGGGAAGGAAGCATTGATCTCAGAAAGAAAAGCATTGATCTCACCGTGCGGATGAATGC
This sequence comes from Akkermansiaceae bacterium, assembly GCA_049609505.1. Lineage (GTDB taxonomy): Bacteria > Verrucomicrobiota > Verrucomicrobiia > Verrucomicrobiales > Akkermansiaceae > Oceaniferula. Next base: position 12,086 of record JBMYYO010000102.1, read on the forward strand.
GCGTGGGTTGTTAGGCGTATTAGCCATTCCGCTACGTCCTTTTATGGGTTTGTTTCAGTTCAAAGGCACTGGTGCAGTTTCTGATCCCCGCTGGCGCACCACACTCTTCACCACTCCATCTCGCGGGAAAAATGATCCGATCTTTAACAAAAGATCACAGACTGCTAGTCACGTTTGCGCAGAGCGCCCCATATCATCCCCCCGCCACCAAGGATGATGAGAGCTGGAAACCAGAGGCTGTATCCAGCGGCTTTGGTATCGTGCAGGAGGATGGCAACCTTAGGATCATCGGGATTCACATAAGCGGTGTGATTGCTGCCCTTAGGGTATTTCTCTTGTAATTTCTCCACGTTTTCTAACTCCTTAGTCCATTT
>JBMYYO010000103.1:0-12289 GCA_049609505.1 Akkermansiaceae bacterium
GGCTGGTGTAGTGGCACTTGATCGCTCAGGTATTGCTCCTCAGATCACAGGCCTTCCTTATCAATACGCAATTATGGCACTTGCCACTGCATTTGGTATTGGTGGAGCCATCGCAATTGGCCTCGGCGGCAAGGACTTTGTCTCTCGATGGTTAGAGCGTAAAGGCTAACCTGCAACTATCTCCAAGCATTCACAGGCAGCCGCGACATGGATATTCCATCGCGGCTGTCTTTTTTGCCCTTAAAGTGAACCTACGGCTTGACTTAGTGAGCAATTAAGAAAAAATGCGCTGAACTGCTGTTTTTCCCGCAAGTTAATCCAGTTACGAACGTATCACTCATAGATCGAACAGATCGCCGAACAGATCGCCGAACAGATCGAATAACCCAACCCAGAGACTCCACAAGTCCGCTAACTCAAGAACTCACTAACTCATAAACCGACTAACCACCAACACAACCATGGATATCACCAAGAACTTTCTCCTTTTAGCCGGTGCCGCATCGCTCCTCGGCGCTTGTGCACCTTACCCACCGCACCCTAATCCTCAGCCGCCCAGAGCTCCGCAGGATGATCTCCTCCCAGCAGATGCAACTAGTGAAGAGGCTCGCCAGATCGAAGAAAACCGCCGCCGTATCCGCGAGCAAGAAGCACGCCGCAATCGCATAGAGAACGAGCGCCGTGATCCTGTGACACCACCCAAGCCACCAACACAAAAGAAAAACTATCCCACTGCAGCCGCTGTTCCAGGGCGTGATGGGTATGTTTTCAACCCATTCACCAACAACATTGTGGATGTGCGTGGAATCGCTTCTGGGAAGCTTGTGCGTGATCCAGACGATGCCGATGCCAGCCACAAATTCCGTGTTCCATAATAAGCACGATTAGATTTGACGCCTCAGCGCGTATTTTTAGAGCCGACACCGTATTTTGCGCGTGTCGGTTCTTGCATTTAGGCTACGGCATGGCAGTGATGTCCGCCGCATGAGCATGACTGCCAATCCCTCCACCACTCCAGACCCAGAGCACCCCATCCGCCGTATCGCGGTGCTGGGTAGCGGGCTGCTTGGTGGCTCGATCGCTCTAGCAATTCAAAAGCACGCCCCGCACTGTCAGGTCAGCTTATGGGGCAGGCGTGAGGATAGTATTTTACAAGCCGCTGAAGCAGGCATCCTAGCAGCCACTACGGATCTATCCATAGCTATCGAAGGCGCGGATTTGATCATTTTATCATCCCCAGTGGGTGCTATGTTAGAAATACTTCAAGCCGCTGCAGACCAAGCATCTTTAGCGGGGAAACTTGTCACCGATGTAGGAAGCGTGAAGCTAACCCCACGTGACACCTTAGGTGATCTGGTAAGCGCATGTGGAGCTCGTTACCTAGGCAGTCATCCCATGGCAGGCTCTGAGCAAACAGGCGTAGCTGCAGCAAGTGCTGATCTATTCCAGCAAGCTGCCTGCGTGTTAACCAATGACTTCAACCACCCTCAAGCTGATTTGTTAGCCCTTAATCAGTTCTGGCAATCCATCGGCTGCCACTGTCATGTCACAACTTCCGAGGAGCACGATCAAGTGATGGCGCGCATTAGCCACCTTCCCCATATCCTAGCCTCCGTCGGTGCCCTCGTAGGATTAAAACAACCATCCAATGGTGAGTTTGCAGGAAATGGAATGCGGGATACCACGCGTGTAGCATCTGGTGCTCCAGACATGTGGGCAGAAATTTTATTAAGAAACCGAGCCGCACTGAAGACACCGATCGAGGAGTCTATAGGCCACTTACGTGAAATCCTTGCTTTCCTAGAGCAATCCAGCGATGAAGCTCTTGCCCGGCTGCTTGATGATGCTAAGCAACTGAGAGATCAAATTTAACCGACAAAAAACAACCCTTACTTCTCACCACTATGTCACAACTAAAGATTAAACCCATCGACAAGCTTTGGGCTGAATTCGCTGTCCCTGGGGACAAAAGCATCTCCCACCGTGCTGCCATTCTATCTGGCTTGTCTAACGGAGACTGCCGCGTGGATAACTTCCTGCCGAGTGAGGACTGCATCTGCACGCTCAATGCCATGGCAAGTGTGGGGGTGAGCTATGATGTGTTAGAAACCAAAGAAGGATACGGCCCCACATCGCTATTGATTCATGGTCGGAAAATGAAGCTGACCGCTCCCTCAGATCAAGTGGACTGTGGGAACTCAGGCACGGGTATGAGACTGCTTGCTGGTATGTTAGCGGCTCAGCCTTTTGAATCCATTCTCACTGGGGATGCCTCCCTCTGCTCACGCCCGATGGGCAGAATTATCACTCCTCTTACCGAGATGGGCGCGAGTATTCAAGCATGTGGCGAGTCCCCTGGCTGTGCTCCATTACGCATCGGCGGCGGTAAACTGCGCAGTATTCATTACGATATGCCCGTTGCCAGTGCACAGGTGAAAAGCGCTGTTCTTCTTGCGGGTTTGTTTACCGAAGGAAAAACAAGCGTTACCCAGCCAGCTGAAACTCGCGATCACACAGAGCGCATGTTAGAGCATTTCCGCGTGCGTTCACTCATCGATAACAATAAAATCACCGTGTATGGTGGGCAGGTCCCTGAATCCCGTGATGTGCTTGTTCCAGGTGACATTTCATCGGCAGCATTTTGGATTGTAGCCGCAGCCGCCACCCCTGGCGCACACCTCTTGATTAAAAATGTAGGGCTAAACCCCACCCGTACCGCTCTGCTTGATGTGCTGATCCGCATGGGAGCGCAGATTAAAGATGCCGTGCGCTCAGAGGATGGTGGTGAACCCTACGGTAACATCGAAATCACCGGGCAAACACTCCACGGCACCGAGATTAAAAAGGAGGAGATACCCAATCTCATCGATGAAGTCCCCATCTTGGCCGTCGCCGCTGCCTTGGCCCAAGGGAAAACAAAAATCCGCAACGCCGCCGAGCTCAGGGTGAAGGAAAGCGATCGCATCTCCTGCGTCGTAGAAAACCTCTCCTCAATGGGTGTGGAAGTAGAAGAGTATGAAGACGGCATGGAGATCAAGGGTGGCCACCCGCTCCACAGTGCAGTGTTAGATAGCTTCGGCGATCACCGTATAGCCATGGCATTTGCCATCGCAGGGCTCTTTGCCAAAGGAGAAACCGTGATTAAAAACACTGATTGCATTAATACATCCTACCCCGGTTTTGCCGATGACCTCCGTTCCATTCAAAACGGCAAATCTCCCAGCTAATCCACGCACTATGTCAGAAAACACTCACTACGCCGTCGCCATCGATGGACCAGCGGCATCAGGGAAAAGCACGGTGGCCAAGCGGCTAGCCAAACGCTTAGGCCTCATCATGATCAACACGGGTGCCATGTATCGCGCCATTGCTTGGGCTACTTTACAAGAGGGGATTGACCCCTCATCCACGAGTGATGTGCTCAAAATGTTAGGTGATATTTCCGTGACATGTGGGGTGAATGACGGCACATCCACGATTTTGATCAATGGCACAGACCCTGGTGAAGCTCTCCGCTCTGATGCGGTAAACTCTCGGGTTTCCACCGTCGCCGCCATTCCAGAAGTGCGCCACCTTCTGGTGGAAAAACAACGGGAATATCTCACTCTTGGCAGCCTTGTGATGGAGGGCCGCGATATCGGCTCTGTGGTTTTCCCCGATACACCCTACAAGCTCTACATTGATGCCTCAGAGGAGGTCCGCCTAGCCCGCCGCTCAGCAGAGGGTCTAACAGATGTTGTTAGCAAGCGTGATGCAGAAGACAGCAAGCGTAAGACCTCGCCGTTAATCGTTGCCGATGGAGCTACCGTGATCGATAGCTCAGAGATGAATATTGACGAGGTGGTTGCCGCTGCCATTGATGTGTTAGAAAGCAAAGGACTAACCCTAAACACTCACTAGATATCATGAATACCGCTTATTGGTTCTGCTACACGTTGTTTCAAAAAGCCGCCCTCGCGTTCTTCTCCTACCGCGTAGTCGGGAGTGAGAAACTGGTAACGGACGGCTCCGTGCTGATCGCATCTAACCACGAGAGCTTTCTCGATCCTCCACTAGTAGGCACGGCCTACAAACACCCCGTTTATTACCTTGCACGTAAGTCATTATTCCGTGGCCCCGCCGCATGGCTCTACCCTCGGCTGAATGCTATTCCTGTTGATCAAGAACGTCCAGATATGACCAGCTTGAAAACGATCATTAAAATCCTCAAGCAGGGAAAGCAGGTGGTGATTTTCCCCGAGGGGGCACGCACGCTTGACGGCGAGCTTCAGCCTGCACAAGCAGGCACAGGCCTCATCGTTGCTAAGTCAAAAGCCACCGTGCAACCAGTGCGCATCATCGGTGCCAGAGCCGCACTACCGCGTGGGTCAGGTAAAATGAAATTTAGCCCCATCACCGTTGTTGTAGGAGATCCCATCACCTTCAGCCCTGAAGAACTCAAAGCCAAAGGCCGCGATGAGTATCAGAAAATCTCTGATCGCATCATGCTGGAAATCAGCAAGCTGGAAGCGTAATCTCCACTGGAAACTACGGAGTATCGGACGGGAGAGGCACCCGTTTTGGTGATGTTTTCAGCTCCCGCATCAGCTTGGGAGCACGCGTTGATCCACTGGCTTCGATCCCCGCAGCTGTCAGCAGGCGCGCTGTCCAGACGTTGCACGTCTCTGGGTAATAGTAGCCACCTTTACTGCGGAACATACTGCTGTCTTTCTCCACACCTTTTCCCAAATCAACCAGATGCTGGCCATCACTGGTGCGGGAAAATCCTTTCTCTAACAAATTGATTAAGCGCCCCACTTCCTCTTTGCTAACATCGAAAGCCGCCAGTTGACTATGTGGATAGTGCTGGTAGGGAGTTTCAGGGAATCTCTCCACATGCACGATCGCTGGTGTGGACCATCCAAGCCCTCGGATAATCATCGGCAAGGTGATGTCTGGCCGGCGGTAGAACTCTTCAGCACCCCAGCCAAACTCAACATAATTCGTCTTAGCAATCTTCAAATCCTTCGTCCATGCATGGCGTCTAAGTGTTTTCCCAGGAAGAACAATCCCAGTATGCCAGCCATGGCTGAAAACATGAATGCGAACCTTACCCTGAGCCACTTTTTGGAGGGGAGCCACGTGAGGCTGCGTAGGAGGGGGCGTTTTAATGTAGCCTTTCAATCCACAGGAACAGAAACATAAACAAGAGAGGATGGCGGCTAATTGCTGTAAATTTAGCATAAAGGGAAAGTTACATTTCTGCTCGATAAGACAAGGACAATGATGACTCAAAATTAAGGCTTTTTGTCTGTTGTTTCAGTTATTCTAAGTTTATGGTTGATGATATTTTTTTTGTTGGTATATTGTAATTACATTCAACTAACCGTTTTCAACTGCGTATAAAACACATGAAATCGACATTATCATCTCAAACAAATTTTGGATCGCTAGAAGCAAACCGCCAGCAGCCAGCCAAGGGATTCGCCCTGATTGCTACAATATCCGTCATGGTCCTTTTGGTCATGGTTGCTCTGGCGATGCTGAGTTTATCTACAATCGAAACAAGGCAATCACGCCAATCGAGCAACATGGCAGAAGCGCAAGCCAATGCTCGTCTGGCTCTGATGATGGCCATCGGGGATCTTCAGAAATACGCAGGACCAGACCAGCGCGTCACGGCTCCAGCATCTCTGACAGGTGCAAGCCAACATCCTCACTGGATCGGTGCTTGGAAGACTACAACGGGAACCAGCGATCAACCAGTTATCCACTGGGACGCTAATGGGGACAGTCTTGTTGACGAGAGATTTGTAGGTGGTGCCTATGATAAGCTAGCAAACCTCCAGCAGTGGCTCGTTAGTGGTGATAACGCATCGCCCAGCTCCGCCATTTCCGGTGAGTCAGTAGATCTTGTTTATACAGGCAGCGCATCGGACACATCAGATCACGTCACCGTGCCTTTGGACCTGCTTCAGGGCCGTAATGGAAGCATTCGAGGAGGCATGGCATACTGGGTGTCTGATGAATCCACCAAAGCGAGGCTCGATATTGCAAATCCTTTCCGTAACGAGCAACCCGTTGCCACCAATCAAGGTGGAGATGGTTACAAACGCATCCTTTCCCCTGAAAACTTCGGAGTGAGCTCGATGTCAGGTCTCACTGCCCATGATAGCCTCACTCCAGAAACAGCAGGTAAAATGTTAGATGTCAGCCAGGCTGCTCTAGGGGGAATGAACCAAGCATCACTAAGAGAAAACTTCCACGCTCTCACAACCCGCTCTGTTGGGCTGTTGACTAATCCATTAGGCAGTGGTCTGAAGGGGGATCTATCGACATTTATTGAAACTGGAACTCTTCCCGCAATCGAAGGTGTAGCATCATCAGCCATCAATGATAACACACCAATTCTCTCCAGCCCACTGCGTGAAAACACAGGACCTAAATACGGAGTGCTACGTTCTTGGGCGAATTTAGCAACGGAAACAACGAGCGGTGGAGAAATCACGCCTCGCCCTATCACGGAAACTACCAGCTCTGATAAGTATGGAAAGTACCCAGATTTTACCAAGCAAACTAGCCAAGCCGTGCACCCTGTTATCGCTCAGGCGACCTTGACCACGCGCCTTTGCTACCTCCGTGGCTACCTTACCGTGCACTTATTTCCACGTATTGTTCTCTGGAATCCCTATAACGTAAAACTTGAAGCCCGGCAGTACGTGCTTGATTTTAACAATGCTGTGCAGGACTCCTTCACCGTAGAGGACCGTAGTACCAGCCCAGCGACCGATAAGGGTAGCAGAGCATATGATACCCGTAACCCTAGTTTGGCACCTCGCCGCATGGTGCTAACTACAGACCCCACAGCTTTCGAGCCAGGAGAAGCACTTGTTTTCTCCCCAAAACCAACGGCCAGTGCCTTGGCAGGTAAGGCAATGCCTCTATCACTGCGCACCTCTAATATTGATAACCGAATTAGTGCTGAGGTTGACCCTCGAACTCTAACAAACTTCTACATCGCCTTAGCGAACTTTACAGGTGTTGCTAAAACAGACCTGCCCGTCTATGCCAACCACAATCGCGGAGCTTACTACTGGGTAGATATGATGGACTGGTGGTGGAATAACGATGATAACGGACAAAAAATAGGACTCCATCTGCTGGAAGGTTCGGCAGGGAATTACTCGAATCTTACCTCAAGCCATACTCTTCTTCAGCTTATTGATACAGATAACTGGAAACGCGGCTATCAAGGACGTTTTAACAACGGCCGATGGAAGGTTGGGGGAGTGGAAACAATCTACGATTACGAAACAACCTCAGAGTTCCTCCCTTGGGCGAGAACTCACTACGGGGTCCGTTTCAAGTGGTTCCGCGAAACTAACGCCTATAACCTAGCCGGCGGTGGCTCAGGTACATTTTGGCACGCAGCCCCAATCATGAACCATAACCTCCGGGCAGCTCTTTCTCACCGGAGCCCATACGATAGCGTCTGCGATAATGGTGAGTCTCACCACTGGTACACTTGGGGGCCATACGCCGTAGAACGGCAGCAGGCGATGAGCTATAATCACCCTGACTACGCAGCTCATCCTGGTCCTAATGGCCACCGCGCTAATATATTTTTCAACGGAGGAAACACAGGGCCTAACCATGTGTATCCGATCTTTGATGTTCCAGGTAATGGCTACCGAGTTCACTCAATAGGTGCCTTTCGCCACGCTCAGTTATCACAGCATATCTGGCACCCATCATACGCTGTAGGAGGCTCAAGGGCTCCAGTGAATCACTTCCAACGTGAGAAAACAGCAGCACCTTTAGCTGCTATGAAAAGCCGCTGGCAATCAGATATGCCCTACATTCCAACATGGCTCACATTACAGGACAATGCCTCTAGTGGAACGGGTGATAACCATTTCCTGTATGATCTCTCTTACGAGGCAAACCACGCACTATGGGATAGCTACTTTCTCTCCTCGGCCACTTCTTCGGAAAAGTCAGCATTTGCAACGGACTCTGGTAGTAACCCTCTGCCGAACTCAAGAATCTTCCCAATTGTTTTGCCTGATGAGTCCGTCATTCAAGACGGTCGCAAAGCGGCTACCCAGCTTGCAATCAGAGGGCCCTTTAATGTGAACTCTACTAACAAAGCAGCATGGAAAGCTCTACTAGCTTCATTTAATGAAGTAGAAATACCCCAACAATCTGGCAGTGCCAGCGGGGGAACGCATCCATACTCGCGCTTTATGCACCCCGTTGGCGCCACTTACAACAATGGCAGCCCAACAAGCGAGGAGGCGTGGACAGGATACCGTGCACTAACAGATGCGCAAATCGATGCCCTGGCAACAGCCATTGTTGATGAGGTGAAACTCCGCGGTCCGTTTGTATCACTTTCCGATTTTGTGAATCGCCGTCTTGTTTCTGCCTCCTCTACTGATCAGGAAACTGGACTCACGGGGGCACTAGACGCAGCCATTGCGAATACAAACCTCAACGCCAATTTGATGGGTGGAGATGCTGCCATGCCTAGCAACTACGCTGGGATAGAAGAAAGCTATAATGTGGCTTCTCGTGGGAATCATCACCATTTTACTAGCTCGAAAGCAGAAGGAGCTCCTGGCTGGCTCATGCAGGGGGACTTGCTTCAGCAGTTAGGCTCTGTCCTGACGGCTCGTGGGGATACCTTTATCGTTCGCGCCTACGGTGAGTCTCGGAATGATGCGGGTGTTGTCACCGCCAGAGCATGGTGTGAGGCCACAGTACAGCGAATTCCGACATACCTTGATGAAAGCGATGCCGCAGAGATACCAGCAGTGCTTCCTGATGGGACTGCAAACCCTGCTCTGACCGCAGTAAACCGCCAGTTTGGGCGACGCTTCATCATTTCCTCATTCCGGTGGTTGAATTCTACAGAAATTTAATCTATCATCTCTGCCTCTATGAAGATCTGTATTTGCTTGCTGGGTATCCTTAGCATTTTTGTCTCATCGCATCAGTGTGTTTTAGCACAGGCGCCACCCCCACCTCCCAAACCGGATGAATCAAAGATACCGCCTGTTAGGAATATTGATCTCTCAAAGGTGCCTATCCCAGAAGCTGATAAAAAATCAAATCAAGAGGCCGAAGATCGCCTGACTTCCGAGGAAAGAAAAGCCCCGAAGATTTCTCTAACTGTAATGCCTGTTGGCTTTGTCCCTCCTCCGATCATCTACATTGATAAAGCAGGGATGCCTCGGGAAAAATACCGGAATCCATTGGAATATGCCCCTGTTGTTTTTCATGTGAAGACTGAGAAGTCCTCTATTCGTCTTCTTGCTGGGCCAAACAATTTGGGTGTTGCACAGTTTGTGCCAAAGCGAGAAATCATTACCATTTATAAAGAAGCACAGCTAGATGAGGATGCAGACCCATCTGACGTCAAACGGGGCCCCCGGTTGATAGAGCTCGGCACAGTGAGAGTTCCCAGAACGATGACTCATGGCATCGTTGTGGTTAGTAAAGATCCAGCTTCCAAATATTGGAGGAATTTAAAGCTGAAATTGATCGATGTTTCCCCAAGTGCGAGCAAGTCTGGCGAGGTGAAAGTAGTGAATATGTCAACCAGTCCACTCGGTATTGGTCAGCGAGGAAAGTATCAAGGGTTTCGCGCCGCCACTATATCCAAGCATGTGCTGAATCCGTCTAAGAACGGTGCCACTTATTACACACTTGCCGCTGGGACAGGCGATGGATGGAAGCAGGTTTCAGAAACAGGAATGCGTGTTAGATCCCAGGAACAAATCATATTTCTAGCGTGGGCCGTTCCTAGGAGCAAGGTCATACCAACTGGCACAGAAATCACAACTCTCCGCTACAGGGCACAGGAGCTGCCACGCCCAGTAGGGAAACGAGCTAGATCAGGCCGGGCGACCAAGCCAGGGGGGAAGCAACCTGATGCGCAGTAGTTTGTTCCATCGTCCATAAAAAATTCCTAACTGAGAAGTTACTTTTTCTTAGCCCAGGAGTCCTTGAGTGCCACAGTCCGGTTGAATACTGGCCGAGCGCTGCTGTGATCTTTATTATCTGCACAGAAGTAGCCCACGCGTTCGAACTGGTAAACATCTCCCGCCGTAGCTGCTGAAAGGCTAGCTTCCAGTTTGGCATTGCGGATGACATCCAGTGAATGTTCGTTCAGGCAGCTTAGGAAACCTCCCTCAGCTGCGTCAGGGTTCTCCTCGGTGAAGAGGCGATCATAAACACGGATTTCAGCATCAAGTGCTGTGGCGGAGTCCACCCAGTGAATGGCTGCGCGGCACTTGATTCCCTCAGGTGCATCTTTACCAATGGTGTCTGGGATGAACTCACAATGGATTTCTGTCACCTCGCCAGCGTCGTTTTTTTCGTAGCCAGTGCAGGTGATGATGTAGCCACCACGCAGCCTGGCAGAGCGGTCTGGCCCAAGGCGGAAAAACTTTTTAGGCGGATCTTCCATGAAGTCATCACGCTCGATCCAAATTTCTTTACCAAGCGAAACCGAACGCGTGCCAGCATTTTTATTGGTTGGGTTGTTGGGAACCTCCACCAATTCGCTGTGGTCATCGGATGGCCAATTAGTGATCACCACCTTAAGAGGGTCTAGCACCGCCATCCGTCGCTCCGCATTCTGGTTGAGATCATTTCTCACCTCAGACTCAAGAATAGACATGTCGGTAATGCTGTTCACCTTGGTCACTCCGCCTCGGTGGCAGAATGATCGGATTGCGGCTGGCTGATAACCACGCCTCCGCATTCCTGAGATGGTGAGCAATCTCGGATCATCCCAGCCACTGACGTGACCTTCATTGACGAGCTGAAGTAGCTTGCGCTTACTCATCACCGTGTAGTTCAAGTTTAGTCGGGAGAACTCAATCTGGCGTGGCGTAGCGGGCACAGGGCAGTTTTCGATGAACCAATTATAGAGTGGACGATGGTTTTCAAACTCCAAGCTGCAAAGCGAGTGCGTGATGTGTTCCAGTGCATCCTCTAACGGATGAGCAAAGTCATACATCGGGTAGATGCACCAGTCGTCACCCGTGTTGTGGTGGGTGGAGTGCATGATGCGATACAGAACGGGATCGCGCATGTTCATGTTCGATGACGCTAGATCGATCTTGGCGCGGAGCACCATTGAACCGTCGGGGAACTCGCCCGATTTCATCCGTGCAAAAAGATCCAGACTCTCTTCGGCTGGTCGGTCGCGGAACGGGGAAGGGGTGCCAGGAGTCACCACATCGCCACGGTTCTTTTTCATCTCCTCAGGAGATTGCTCATCGACGTAAGCAAGCCCCTCGCTAATGAGGTGCTTAGCGCAATCGTAGAAAAAATCAAAGTAGTTGCTGGCGAAGTAGAGGTTATCACCCCAATCGAATCCTAACCAGCTGATGTCGTGCTTGATGCTATCGACATACTCCGTTTCCTCTTTTTCAGGATTGGTATCATCAAAGCGCAAATGGCAGCGTGCGCCAGTGGCACTGTTTTCCTCAGCGATGCCGAAGCTAATACAGATCGCCTTGGCGTGGCCAATGTGCAGATAACCATTCGGCTCCGGTGGGAACCGAGTGATGGTAGTTTCGTGCTTACCGCTCGCCAGATCGTCACGGATGATTTCGCGGATAAAATCAAGTTTACTCTCCTTGCTCATGTGCGCGAATTCTTATACCCATGAGGGCAAAAGAGAAAGAAATTTTGTCTACTCGATGTTACAGGGGCCTGCGGCGCAGACAGGATTGACAGGATTTTTTACATGATTAACAGGATTTTTGATGAGGGCGGTGGGGTATGCCCGCCATCCAGCGAAGGACATGATCTGTGCTCATCCGTGTCTCATCCGTTTCCATCTGTGATAAAAAACCATCTTTAAATGCAATAACAACATCTTTCCATTTAGCTTTTATTTTTTTAACAATATTATTCAATCTATTTTTTAAAATATCAAAAAATCTTGGGTCATCAAAACTATCGTAAAATCCATTTTTATAAATATCCACTATTTCATCAAATAATGCAGTAAAAAACTCTGTTATAACAAGTCCTAATGCTTGTTGCATACCCATTTTTGAACCTTCAGCTACTCCTTCTTTAGTAGTATTTTTAATAAATTTTTCACTTGTATAATAGGTTTTATTTATTTCATTATCAATTTCTTGTCTAGCCTTTTTATCTGCTTCCATAGCTTTCTTATCATCAATTTTTGATAATTCTTCTAATTTTCTTAATTCATTCTGTTCTTTAATTGATAAGGAGTCTTTATTCTTTAAGTCATCAATTTTTTTAAGTCTTTCATTTTTCT
>JBMYYO010000104.1:0-5389 GCA_049609505.1 Akkermansiaceae bacterium
ATGGCGATTTAGCCGTCCTAAACTCAGAGATGGTTGTTGCAGTTGATCGAAAAAAATCCAGCCGCAAGAGAAAAAACATTGATGGACAACGCTCCCCCCCTACCCGTAAGCGACCTACCGCCCCACCTGAAAGCAAGTCAAAGCAATCTGAAACATCGAGCAATTCAAACAACATTTGGATACTGCTCTCTTGTCTTATAGCTTCTGGTGCACTCTGTGTATACATCTACAGGAGGTCTTCCGACCAAAGGCACTAAAAATCATGATTTTTATTTGTTTACGATCTACTACTACCCACTTTTCCTGTAAGAGAGCAATGTGATAATTTGCGGTGAATTTAAGGGCACCTCTAAGAACCTCATTGTCTCAGTCAAATCTTTCCTAACAGTTCGGGATGAGCTAGAATCACGGCATGAGCAACTACCGGAAGCAAGACAAGGGAGGCAACCTGTTTTCAGCCATTGAGCACCAGCAAGCCGTTGGGAAGCGTGAGATCGGCATACTCAAGCTGCGCGACATCATCGACTGGGAAGGTTTTCGTCCATTGCTTGAGGAACTCAGCGGCTATGCCGGACGGGACTGGAGCAAGGGAGGCCAGCCCCCGTTTGATCCGGTGTTCATGTTCAAAGTGCTGATCCTGCAGAAGTATCACGGACTCAGCGACGATGCCACCGAAGAGCAAATAAGCGACCGCCTGAGCTTCCTGAACTTCCTTGGATTACAACTCGGCGACGAGATTCCCGACGCCAAGACCATCTGGGCATTCAAGGAGCGCATCGAGGAGGACGGGCGTGACGGGAGTCGCCGCCTCTTCGAAGCCTTCACCGCCATTTTGGAGGGAAAAAACCTAGTCGCCCGTGAAGGCAGCATCATAGACGCCAGCTTCACCGAAGCCCCGCGCCAGCGCAACACCCGCAGCCAGAACAAGAAAATCAAAGAAGGCGAACGTCCCGAAGAATTTGACACCAACAAATCCGTGGGGCGTCAAAAGGACACCGATGCCCGCTGGACAAAGAAGAACAACCAGAGCTACTACGGCTACAAGAACCACGCCAAGGTGGACTTGAAAAGCAAACTCATCATCAAAAGCGAGACCACCTCCGCGGAAGTTCACGATAGCCGGGTGTTCAAACAGCTTCTGGACGAAAAAGACGAGGCGGTTCTCGCCGACAGCGCTTACTACAGCGAGGAAAACGAAGCGCATGTGTTAGAAGTCATCAACGCACAGGAGCTACTCATGCGCAAAGCCAACCGGAACAACCCGCTGAGTGAGGATGAGATCAAAACCAACCACACTATCAGCCGGATGCGAGTGAGGGTTGAACATGTCTTTGGGCGGATGGCTCACATGGGAGCGGACATCTGTCGGAGCATCGGCCTCAAGAGGGCGGCGAGTCACAACCACCTCTGCAACCTGACCTACAACATGGATCGCTATGCCCTGCTGGCTGGCTAGGAGCCAGAAACGGGGCAAAATCCCGCCAATCCGAGGAAAACCCCATCAAACAACTCAAAGAAAACAAACAAACCTACACCTCGAAAGCTAACGAAAATCGGCAAAATGTCGAAGATCGAGAAATAGTTAGTTTTTAGAGGTGCCCTTAAGTCTAGCGGAGCGAATTAGCGTTTATGAAAAAAATCACCCATGTTCTCAAATCTATCGTGGTATCGACTATATTGCTTATTGGCGAATTGGAATGTGCCTCATGTCAAGATACCAAACACAAAGAGCTATCCACGATGGAGGCAAAAGAAGCTTACAAAGCGTTGATCGGCTACAAGCTACAATATATTTCAAACCCAAGAACTTCATCACCAGAATACGAGCCATCACCAGAGCTATTCAGAGATGCTGTCATCCAATACTCAAAAAACACCAATGTTCGGAAGCATTACGAGGCTTTCTTTGCCAACACTCCACACACTTTAGAAACGGGAAGCAAAAGAAATAGTGTTTTTTTTCCGAGTTGTCCCGTTTGAAATCAGAATGGTGTGTAAGACTACTCATCAAGGAATTAAGAATCGATCGATCAATAAACAGACCTTTAACTGACGAGGAAATGGATCGAATAACCCGATTAGCCGCACGAGATAAATTATGCAGCAATGACGCCGCTGCTAGTAAATTACTCTATGATATGGCTTTAACCCCATTGCCCAAAATTAACACCGCAACAAAAGAAGGCATTGCGGTCATGCGTAAATGGGCCAATGATCATGAAAATCAAATACCTCAGTTACTAAAGAAAAAATATGGCGATTTAGCCGTCCTAAACTCAGAGATGGTTGTTGCAGTTGATCGAAAAAAATCCAGCCGCAAGAGAAAAAACATTGATGGACAACGCTCCCCCCCTACCCGTAAGCGACCTACCGCCCCACCTGAAAGCAAGTCAAAGCAATCTGAAACATCGAGCAATTCAAACAACATTTGGATACTGCTCTCTTGTCTTATAGCTTCTGGTGCACTCTGTGTATACATCTACAGGAGGTCTTCCGACCAAAGGCACTAAAAATCATGATTTTTATTTGTTTACGATCTACTACTACCCACTTTTCCTGTAAGAGAGCAATGTGATAATTTGCGGTGAATTTAAGGGCACCTCTAAGAACCTCATTGTCTCAGTCAAATCTTTCCTAACAGTTCGGGATGAGCTAGAATCACGGCATGAGCAACTACCGGAAGCAAGACAAGGGAGGCAACCTGTTTTCAGCCATTGAGCACCAGCAAGCCGTTGGGAAGCGTGAGATCGGCATACTCAAGCTGCGCGACATCATCGACTGGGAAGGTTTTCGTCCATTGCTTGAGGAACTCAGCGGCTATGCCGGACGGGACTGGAGCAAGGGAGGCCAGCCCCCGTTTGATCCGGTGTTCATGTTCAAAGTGCTGATCCTGCAGAAGTATCACGGACTCAGCGACGATGCCACCGAAGAGCAAATAAGCGACCGCCTGAGCTTCCTGAACTTCCTTGGATTACAACTCGGCGACGAGATTCCCGACGCCAAGACCATCTGGGCATTCAAGGAGCGCATCGAGGAGGACGGGCGTGACGGGAGTCGCCGCCTCTTCGAAGCCTTCACCGCCATTTTGGAGGGAAAAAACCTAGTCGCCCGTGAAGGCAGCATCATAGACGCCAGCTTCACCGAAGCCCCGCGCCAGCGCAACACCCGCAGCCAGAACAAGAAAATCAAAGAAGGCGAACGTCCCGAAGAATTTGACACCAACAAATCCGTGGGGCGTCAAAAGGACACCGATGCCCGCTGGACAAAGAAGAACAACCAGAGCTACTACGGCTACAAGAACCACGCCAAGGTGGACTTGAAAAGCAAACTCATCATCAAAAGCGAGACCACCTCCGCGGAAGTTCACGATAGCCGGGTGTTCAAACAGCTTCTGGACGAAAAAGACGAGGCGGTTCTCGCCGACAGCGCTTACTACAGCGAGGAAAACGAAGCGCATGTGTTAGAAGTCATCAACGCACAGGAGCTACTCATGCGCAAAGCCAACCGGAACAACCCGCTGAGTGAGGATGAGATCAAAACCAACCACACTATCAGCCGGATGCGAGTGAGGGTTGAACATGTCTTTGGGCGGATGGCTCACATGGGAGCGGACATCTGTCGGAGCATCGGCCTCAAGAGGGCGGCGAGTCACAACCACCTCTGCAACCTGACCTACAACATGGATCGCTATGCCCTGCTGGCTGGCTAGGAGCCAGAAACGGGGCAAAATCCCGCCAATCCGAGGAAAACCCCATCAAACAACTCAAAGAAAACAAACAAACCTACACCTCGAAAGCTAACGAAAATCGGCAAAATGTCGAAGATCGAGAAATAGTTAGTTTTTAGAGGTGCCCTTAAGTCTAGCGGAGCGAATTAGCGTTTATGAAAAAAATCACCCATGTTCTCAAATCTATCGTGGTATCGACTATATTGCTTATTGGCGAATTGGAATGTGCCTCATGTCAAGATACCAAACACAAAGAGCTATCCACGATGGAGGCAAAAGAAGCTTACAAAGCGTTGATCGGCTACAAGCTACAATATATTTCAAACCCAAGAACTTCATCACCAGAATACGAGCCATCACCAGAGCTATTCAGAGATGCTGTCATCCAATACTCAAAAAACACCAATGTTCGGAAGCATTACGAGGCTTTCTTTGCCAACACTCCACACACTTTAGAAACGGGAAGCAAAAGAAATAGTGTTTTTTTTCCGAGTTGTCCCGTTTGAAATCAGAATGGTGTGTAAGACTACTCATCAAGGAATTAAGAATCGATCGATCAATAAACAGACCTTTAACTGACGAGGAAATGGATCGAATAACCCGATTAGCCGCACGAGATAAATTATGCAGCAATGACGCCGCTGCTAGTAAATTACTCTATGATATGGCTTTAACCCCATTGCCCAAAATTAACACCGCAACAAAAGAAGGCATTGCGGTCATGCGCAAATGGGCCGATGACCATGAAGATCAAATACCTCAGCTACTAAAGAAAAAATATGGCGATTTAGCCGTCCTAAACTCAGAGATGGTTGTTGCAGTTGATCGAAAAAACCACATACCAACCCTATCAAAAAGTGTTAGCTAATGGACTCAGGAAAAAGGATGCAAAACAGGCTCAAAGCCGCTCGCGGCGATCCTAAATCCAAGGAAAGCTTACTAGCTGAATCAACTACGGAGGACAAATCAACCTCTTTTGTTTACCAAAACAAACAAGCCATTATTTCCGCCATCATTGTTTTAATTTTGTTATTCGTTTATTGGCGTATAAAAAAACACAGCCGATTGTTTAAGAAGAATTCGATTTGAGGTGCCCTTGAAGTGGACCCAAAATTTATCGCCTGCCGCTACCGCCACTCGGGGTCTTGGTCTTTGTCTAGCTCAATGCGGTCGGCGAGGTTGCGGGCTTTGATGCGGTGGTCACGTTTGGCGCGGCGTTCGGAGAGCATTTGGCGTTTTTTTTGGCGTTGCTCTAACTTTTCGATTTCCTCATCGAGCTTGAGATAACTTTCGTAGCGGCCTTCTTCTAGCTCGCCGCTTTCTACGGCGGCACGGATCGCGCAGCCTTTGTCGTTGCCGTGTTTGCAGTCGTGGAATTTACACTGGGAGGCTAGCTCTTCCACATCGAGAAAACTTTCGCGCAGGGTTTGCTCATCGGTCCACATCTGGATCTCGCGCATTCCTGGATTATCGATCAGAATGCCGCCCTCATCTAACAATATGAGTTCTCTAGCAGTGGTCGTGTGTTTTCCTTTACCGGTGGTTTCATTGACATCCCCCGTCCATTGCCACTCTTCGCCTAACAATTGATTAACCAGTGTGGACTTCCCCACCCCACTGGAGCCGACTAAGGTAACGGACACGCCGGGATCAAGGTATTGG
>JBMYYO010000104.1:5399-12285 GCA_049609505.1 Akkermansiaceae bacterium
TGTCTTCTCCACCTTTTGAGCCACCGGGTTCACGAGTGGTTATAACCTGTCGGTTTGTCAAATGCTGCAAACTTGTTTGGAGAGAATTAACCAGCGTGGATTTACCTACTCCGCTGGAGCCTACCAAGGTGACGGATACGCCGGGGTCCAGATACTGGTGTAGGACTTCTAGCCCCTCGTTCTTGGCGGCTGAGGTGACAAAGACATCGGCATCCGCATCTAGGGCGCGGATGACCTCAGCGGCTTCCTCGTTTTGCTCCGCGGGAAAGAGATCGGATTTATTGACTAAGACAACGGCTTGCGAACCGCTGCGGCGGATGAGGGTGAAGTAGCGCTCCATGCGGCGCGGGTTAAAGTCAGGCCCCGCGTCAGTGACTACGACCACCACGCTGACGTTAGCAGCGATGACTTGCTCCATGGTGCTTTTTCCTGGGAGCTTACGAGAGAAACATGTCTGGCGAGGGAGCCTAGCGCGGATCATGTTTTCACCGTCCTCATTCTTGGCGAGTTCTAGCGCTACCCAGTCACCCACGGCAGGTAACTCGGCATCAGAAGAGGCTGCGTGATAGACCTTACCGCTCATCACAACCTCGCGCTCGCAGACGTCACCTTCCTCATCGATGAAGAGGGCACCGTAGCTGATTTTGTTATCGCGGATTAGGCGTGCAGGCAGGCAGTTTTTCAGACTGAGTTTATCAAAGTCTTTTTGGAATGCGGGGTTCCAGCCGAGGTCATTCAAAGTCACGAGGTGGTTGTAGGCAGAATTTGTGGATTTTTGCAGGAGAAACTTGGGGGGGGCGGTTGATTGGTTTACTTGTTGATTTGTTTACTGGTGTTGCCTGCGGCGCTGACAGAATTGACAGAATTTTTTGGGCTTTGCTATTTTGATTGGGACTTTGGTTTCATTCATTCGGTCAAAAAACAGTGCGCTTAGAGCTAGGTGCTTAAACTTACGCCTTGCAGGGATGTGCTGGGGGGCGTAATTGTTTCTGGGACATGGCATTGCTTGACGTTTCTAATCTCACCACCCGATTTCACACGCGTAATGGAGTGGTCCGCGCGGTGGAGGATGTTTCCTTTTCTGTCGATAAAGGACAGACTGTCGGCATCGTTGGTGAGTCCGGCTCTGGGAAGTCCGTTACTTGTTATTCGCTGATTGGACTTATCCCCCAGCCTCCTGGGAAAATCCACGCTGGCAAGGCGATGTTTGATGGCACGGATCTACTCCAGGCATCAGATAAACAGCTACGCGGTATCCGAGGAAAACGGGTATCGATGATTTTCCAAGATCCGATGACCTCGCTGAATCCGTTTCTCAAGATTTCCACCCAACTCATAGAGCCGCTGGAAATCCACGAGGGAATCAAGGGAAAGGCGGCGTTGCACAAAGCTATTGATGCCCTAGCGGAGGTGGGTATTCCCGATCCCGAAAAGCGTATTCAGTCCTACCCGCATGAGTTTTCTGGAGGTATGAGACAGCGTGTGATGATTGCTATGGCGCTGATCACTCGCCCTGAACTCCTTATCTGTGATGAGCCTACCACAGCGCTCGATGTGACGGTGCAGAAGCAGGTGTTAGATTTGATTAAAGATAGGCAAGAGGAGCTTGGCACCGCCGTCATTCTCATCACTCACGATCTAGCGGTGGTTCACCAGAGCTGTGATGAAGTGAATGTCATGTATGCGGGCCGTGTTGTTGAGCGAGCTGCCACGGAGGAGCTATTCTCCAAGCCCATGCATTCCTACACGCGCGCGCTGATGAAGAGCATCCCCGCTACCCACCAGAAGGGCGAAACACTTTACACCATTCCAGGTATTCCACCAGACCTCTCGAACCCACCTGCCGGGTGTGCGTTTCACAGTAGGAACACTTTGGGGGATGCCACGCTGTGTAACACCACCTCCCCGCCACCGTTAGAAGAGCTTACTACCGCTCACTATGTGCAGAATTGCCCCGGCTGCTTGGCTGGCAATTAGCTTGTGTATCTCCGCTAGGGCGGATACAGCCAGCCCCACCACTCACTGGAACTCAACGGAACCATGGCAGGATTTTTTAAGTCATTACTCAATAAGGTTACTAATCGCGCAGAGATCGATTGGGACGAACTGGAGGCGGATCTCATCGGAGCCGATCTCGGAGCAAAAACTTCCATGGCCATCGTCGATGACCTGCAAGGCATGGGACGGAAAATCTCCGCTGAAGATGTGGTGGATGTTTGCAAACGTCACATTGCAGAAATCCTCCCCGAAGACCCACCTGCGATCGCACCAGCGGGCGGTGGAAAACCTACGGTTATTCTCGTTGTGGGAGTCAACGGCACAGGTAAGACGACGTCCTCTGCAAAACTTGCCTATCTCCTGAAGAATCAAGGCTACTCGGTGATGTTAGCGGCAGCGGATACCTTCCGCGCAGCAGCCGTAGAGCAGCTAGGTGTCTGGGGTGAGCGGCTTGGCGTTCCTGTGGTCAAAGGGGCGCATAATGTGGACCCAGCTTCCGTTTGCTACACCGCACATCAGAAAGCGATCGCCGACGGTGTGGACTTCTTGATCTGTGACACGGCAGGGCGTATCCACACCCGCCACAATTTGATGGAGGAGCTTGGTAAGATTGAACGTATCATTGGAAAACAGGACAACGATGCACCGCATGCGAAGTTGTTAGTCGTGGATGCCACCACTGGAGGTAATGCGCTGGCACAGGCCAAGGAGTTTAACAAAGCCATCGCGCTGGACGGCTTGATTGTCACTAAGATGGATGGATCTGGCAAAGGCGGCGTGGCTGTTGTCATCCAGCAAGAGCTAGGCATCCCCACTCGCTTCATCGGTATGGGAGAAGAGACTGAGCAGTTTCAAATCTTCAGCAAGCAGGAGTTTGTTGAAGGCATTATGTAGCAGAAGCTCTTTTCCCACCTATTCAACGGGAGAAACAACAATCCCCATGCCGTCTTCTGACTTGATGGCAACAGCTGCGCCTTCTTCGATTAGCCCTACTGATGCGGTGACGTCTAGAATTTCCGAGCCGAACTTCGCCTTCCCAGAAGGTCTGAGATCGGTGACGGCTACCCCCTGCATTCCTGCACGCACGCTATCGCAGTCCTCATCATCCATCGCAGCTCCCTTGCTGAGCTCCGCCCCCATTACTAACTTGCTGAAAAGCGGCACATCGGGAAGAAAACGCATGAGCAATAACAGCAGCACCGTGGAGCCGATGATGCCGATGGCTAGGTGCAGTGACGGCCCAGTAATGATGTCAACAATGCTGCCATTGTCACTGTTGCTGACGGAGTTATCCTCAAAGGCAAAGTTATCAATCATGGCAATAAACAGGGAGACTAAAATCATAATGCCACCTACCACGCCGGGGATAATGGTCCCGGGGAGGACTACGAACTCAACAACCACAAGAATCACTCCTAGGACAAACAGCACCAGCAAGCCGTAGCCCACCATGTTTCCTGCTAGGTAGTTGCCAAAGAAAAAGAGACCAAAAGCGAGAAGAGAAATTCCTCCGCCGATGCCGAAGCCCGGTGTCTTCATCTCCAAATACGCGCCTCCTATCCCAACCATGATCAGCAGGGCTGAGACGCTCGCCACCCAGAATGCGATTTTCTCCATGCCCGATGGCTCCGCAGTCACCATCTCATATTCGGATAGATTTTCCTGTTTCATCAGGTCCGCCAAATCCGCCGCTATCCCTTTGGCGAGGAGCGGCTTCCCATCGATCACCTTGGTAGCCTGCTCAGAGTCCAGGCTCATTAGCTCATCATCGCTGAAGACGATATCACCATTCTCGTAGATAAACTCCAGATCCATCATTGCAGAAGCAAGATTGGGGTCACGACCCTTCTTTTTTGCCACGCCACGCACGGCAGTGATCAGGTAAGATTCCGCTTTTGCACGCTCCATTTCACCCATCTCATAACCATGCGTCACCACGCCGGCAGCACCAATGGTGGCGGCAGGTGCCATGTAAATTTCATCAGTGCCCAAGGCAATAATCGCACCCGCAGAAACCGCACTTGGGTTTACGTAAGCAATGGTGCGCACCTTCATGGATGCCAAGTCCTGCATGAGAAACTCAGCCGTCTCCCAAGCGTATCCACCAGGGGTATTGAGATCAAAGATCACCGCCTTGGCTCCCTCTTCTTCAGCACGCTTTGCGGAGCGGCGCACGAAGTTATACCTGTGCTCGTCTGAAAGCTCATCCATCCCGATTTTAATGACTACGACTTTATCCGCGAAACTTCCCTCCTCTGATTTCCCAAAGACTTTTTTATCACCATCGGGCGATTCCCCAGCAGTGGCCCATGAGTTGACAAGCACCACAAACATGGCAGAGATCAATGACATCCATAACTTCATACCCGAAATAAAGCACAGACAGCTAGAAAGAACACGTAAAATTGTTATCTGCGTGTTGGGGACAAATGTTGCTTGCCAGAGGAAGCGATCCGCGCATAATCCGCCCGTCTGCAAAGCAAAGCCGGTGTGGCGGAATTGGTAGACGCGCGTGATTCAAAATCATGTTTCCTCGGAAGTGCGGGTTCGATTCCCGCCGCCGGTATTTTTGCTTTGCTCTGGCGGTTTTGTTCTAGCGACTTTGTTCTAGCGATTCTACTCGGGAACAATTGCCGACAAAAACGCCGCTTTGAGGCTCTCTACTACTCCTTGACTGGCAGGGCTGCTCGCTACGTAGCCGCCGTTTTGGGCGACTTGTGCTTTTACTTCCTCGCAGGCATTTGTTGGGCAGGCGATCCAGTTCGCAATCTCGCGGTTCAGCATATCGAGATCATTGTGGCTGTCGCCGATGGCGAAGGTTTCTTGCGCGGTCAGCCCACAGAGCTTCGCCACTTCTAACAAAGCAGTGCCTTTATGATAATCTCGGTGGCTAAATCTCATGTAGATGCCGTTACGCTGGAAGTCTAACAACGGGTAGCCCGCAAGCTGCTCATTCAGCCATGCCACAATGCCGTCCATCTCCTCCACGGAAGAAGCCACAATCCCTGCGGGCTCACCTTCTTGCTGCCCCCAGACGGCGACCGTTTCAGACTCCACCCACGCCTGCACATGAGCAAGGAACTTGCGCGACTTGCGAAACAACTTGGTGTGCGCCTTGTCACAGATTTTATTCCACGGGTTAACGGGAAGCCATCGGCCAAAGTTGTTAGGCGTGTAGATTTCACGTTCACGGGCTATGATGAAGTCCGGCAGAAATGGAAACCGAGCCTCCGTCAGCCCCGCCACCATTTGCATCAGTGACCGCCCTGTATCGATCCCCCACAGAGCAACTCGCTCCTCGCGCAGTGTCCGAATTGTTTGGAAAAATTCCGGTGTAATATCCAGCTCAGTATGCGGACAGCAGAGTGTGCCATCGTAGTCAAAAGCGAGGAGTAACTCTGGCTGAGAAAGCGGATCAAGAGGTTTCAAGTTCGGGGGAAGTTTCCGGTTGTTAGTTTCCAGTTATCTATTGCCGACCACTAGATGTTAGACATGAAGGACTCGCGGCATCAGACCAATAATTCATCCTGCAACCATGCAACTCTCCGTCCTATTCATCCACAGGGATAGCGCGGCGTGGTTGGGTGGGTTCAGCTGGTTCTTCTACAGGCACGGCACGGCTAGCGGGCTTACGAGCTGGCTTCACGGGCACGGCGCGTTTGGGTTTTTTGACCATGGCTGGCGGGGCTGTTGGTCGGGCTGCTGAAGCGGGTTTATTGGGAGTGGCTGGTTTGTTTGTGTAGGCAACTTCACCCTCGGGGCGATGCTTGCGCATTTTGATTTCTACCCGGCGGTTGGGTGCTTGTTGCTCGACGGTGCCAGCCTTGACGAGTGGGTTTGACTTTCCAAAGCCACGCACGGCAATACGTTTTTCATCAAGCTCCATGCTAGTGACGAGCCATCGCTTAACAGCCATCGCGCGGCGGCGTGAAAGCTCTAGGTTAGGAGTCTCTCCACCGATCAAGTCCGTGTGACCGTCCACCCAGCAAACTAGCTTAGGGTGCTTGTGAATAAGCATCGCCACCTTCATCAAGGAAACACGAGCGGACTGGCGTAATTGATCACTATTAAAATCAAACAACAGGTCGCTACCGATCAGTGCCTTAGTAGCAAGTAGGGCGTTGCCATCCATGTTGGTCATTTTATCCAGTGATGTGAATCCCTTGAGGAAACCGTCCTCAGACTCACCGCCTGCGCCCTTACGCAAGGTTTCAGCAAAAGCATCTGGGTCATCTTCCTGCGCCATGCGCGAGCCTGGATCAACGGCGATCTGGCTCTCTGAGGCGCGGGGGAAGAAGTCTTCCGTATTGCCCATTTCTGGCAAATCGGGTTCGAAATTAGGTGCCTCCATTGGCTTATTAAGCTCCCCCTCCAAGGCACCTTTCGCGGCGGGATTTTCCTTAGGAATCTGCACCAC
This sequence comes from Akkermansiaceae bacterium, assembly GCA_049609505.1. GTDB lineage: Bacteria > Verrucomicrobiota > Verrucomicrobiia > Verrucomicrobiales > Akkermansiaceae > Oceaniferula. The sequence continues at coordinate 11,815 of JBMYYO010000104.1, forward strand.
CTCGACGTCCGGATTGATATCGATGTCCATTTCCGGGAGGTTTTCAAGTGCCTCCAGCTCATCAGCGGGCGGCACGATCTCTGCTGGCTCAACTATCTCCGGCTGCTCTGGAGGTGTCACCTCAGGCCGGGCATCATCCAGATCCACACGATTCACGCGCACGACCTCAGTCCGTATTTCCGTTTCCTCAATCGCCTCTGGGAGGAATACATTGATCCGGCTAAGGCCAAAAAACCCGACAATATGAATCAAGAGCGCACTGAGCAAGGCGATGACCACCCACTTCCCCACACCTTCATCGGTAGGCGAGCGGTAGGACGAGCTGGTGCTCCACTGGTAATCTTCCTGCATTGGTGAAAAGCTTAGTGCCTATCGGAGAAATTGCAAGGGATTCTGGGGGTGTTGCGTGCCAGGGCGACCAAGCTAGGGATCGGTCCGCGCAGGCATGGGGATATAAAGGGAGATACTTAG
>JBMYYO010000105.1:0-10862 GCA_049609505.1 Akkermansiaceae bacterium
TTTCCTGATAGATGCACCTAAGGTTGGCTGGGTGGTTGATTTTGGCGGAGATAAGATACTTGTTCTGTGGACACGGCGCGGATGATAAGATGGGCGGAGGCGCCATGTCAGGGGCATCGGTTTCCAAGAGGAGCCGATCAGCTGGGACGTGCCGGAACGTTTCTCTAACATTAGCTTTCCGCTCGTGGAGGAAGTAGCCTGAAAACGAAAAATAAGCACCTAGCTCGACGAGTGGCGCGATCAACTCCCTTGATCCTGAGTAAGAGTGCAGGAGGAACCCCCGCTCGGGAAGTGGTTGGCTCTGGAGCACTTCCATGAGCAAACCCCATGCCTTGAGGCAGTGGATGGATAGTGCTCGGTTCTGCATTGCGGCTAGTCTGATGTGCTGTTTGAAAACTTCCGTCTGCTCGGCAATGTCGTGGTTCTGAACCCAGCGGTCCAATCCGCACTCGCCGATGCCTGCGCTGGGGAAGTCTGTTAGGTATTCCTCAAGTGGATCGAGCCATCCCTTGGTGACGGGTTTCCATGGATGGAGGCCAAAGGATGGGATGATTAAGTCTTCGTGCTGGCGTGCTAGCTCGGCTACCAGCGGCCAGTCATCGGGCGATGTGCCGTTGACCACACAGCGTGCTACTCCGGCATCACGCATTTGCAGGATGATGCTCTCTCGGATGTCATGGAAACGGGCATCCTGTAAATGGAGATGGGCATCGTTCACGAGAATGAACGTATAGCTTCCGCCGCCGAGTGCAAACTTTCTGCATCGAATCCGCCTAACTGAATAGTCTTCGATGGCTCAGCGTAGTTAGACTTTTCATGGCCCGCCTTGCGGTAAACTAGATCATAATGATTCTCTAACACGGAGGTGACGAACTCGTTCCACTCGCCAGAGTCAATTTGGCTATGCCATGCCTCCACCTGCTCACTACCGCGGAGCTTGGTGAGTCTGGCCAAGAGGTCTTTGAGGTGCTCAGGGTGCTCTGTGAAGTGTGGATAATCATCTAGCAAGAACTGAGCACGCTGTTGGAGAGGTAGCTCGATCTGCACGACCTTGCCTTGACCGAGTTTCCTCCAGAGCGGAGGAGGGCAGTGAAGTTTACCGATGCGATTACTCTCAGCCTCGGTGAAAATGGGCTGGTTGACATCGCAGGCGGAGATGTTTTCCCAGAGTAAGGTTTCAAATCGCTTCTGGCTGGGCTGTTCTTCTTGGATGCCTAATCCTAGAACTGAGCCTCGATGGCTGGCTAATCCTTCGAGATCTAACACCTGTGCGCCTTGATCTCTCAGTGTGTGGAGAAGCCGCGTCTTAGCGACTCCTGTGGGGCCAGCAAGGATGGTGAACTTGAGTTTCTCTTGATCGAATTGGGCTTCGAGGTCAGCGCTCATCCAGTTTCGGAATGCCTTGTAGCCGCCATCGAGCACCCTGGCACGCCAGCCGATCTGGCGCAGCACATGGGCGAGTGAATTTGACCTCATCCCGCCGCGCCAGCAGTAAACTAGAGGGGCGTAATCTTTGGCTTTGTTAGCGAAGTGGCCGGCGAGGTGAGCGGCAGTGTTTGAGGAAATCAGCTGAGCGCCCAAGCGACGTGCGGCGAAGGGATTCTTCACATAAAGCGAGCCCACCTCCTTTCGCTCAGTATCACTAAGCACGGGTAAATTGATGGCACCTGGCAGGTGGTCCTCTGAGAATTCTCCCGGAGAACGTACATCGATGATCTCAGCGAATTCACTAAGATCAGTAGGGAGGGCAATGGTTTCTACCTGCCGCATCGTGGTTGATTAGCGGTGGTAAACAACCGCGCTTGGCTCACCGGAAGGGATGGATGCGAAGGGGAGCTTCTTAGCACGCCCCATGTAGGCTGCTGCAAGTGCTAGTGCGATGATAATGATCCACGCGCCTACGCCTGAGATTACGCGGCGCTTGGCAAGCACCATGCAGCCTCCGAAAATTAGCCAAATGACAAGCTTGGCAATCAACCATGGATCGAAATTGAGCTTCATGGCAGCCTGCATCCCGAACCCGCCAAAGAGAATAAGAACTAGCCCAATACCATGGCCGATGGCTGCGCCCTTGGTGGTGCTTTTCCCTGTGAACAATGAGCCAAAAGCAAAGAGCAGGGTGAAAATGCCAGCGAAGTGGAGAAGTCTGTAGATTTCGATTTTTGTCATATTGTGGAGTAGTGTTGGTTGAGGTGTTGGATTAGTATTCAGTTGTTTTTGAATCCGTGGCGAGCTGGATGCCCAAGTTTTCTTCAATGCTTTCGCAAATTCCTGAGAGGAGTTCATCGAGCGAGGCAATAACGGCTAAGATGGCTTTCCCATACTCAGCCTCGGCGAGCAGAGGGTGGACTTTTTCAAGGATGTGGTCGAGTGCCTTTGTTGGCAAAAAGGGTTCTAATCCGTAACCTGGAATGAGGCCAATCCTGCCGTGTTTGGTATCAAGCCCGAGCAAAATCGAGTGGTTCTTGCCGCCTTTACGATCAGCGGAGCAGAACTCGCCCTCGTTAAACACCCAGAAGAGGTGAGTGGCGAGAGGGTATTGGTTATTGAAAGTCTGGATGAGGATGTGCATCTCGATCTGAGGGAATCTCCTCGTCAGATCTGCTAGCGCAGTCTGAATTTTCTTCTGCTCGTTGTTGGCGAGAGTATTTTGCCGATCGTTGATTCCCTTGGAATACCGAGGCATGGGGCCTAGTAGTGCCGCTGCGCTTTTAACGGAGATCTGGCACTGCGGACATTCCTTGGAGGTTTCCGTGAGTGGGGCTCTACAATAAGGGCACTGCATGGCGGCGGATAGTAGTGGTTTCTTGGAGAAAAGTCGAGCTTGATGCGTCACATGATTCTTCCGCCTTGCATCCAGAGGGGAAACTTCCCAATGTCCGCCCATGCATATGCGCTTCACCGATGAGGAGCTTCTCACACTGGCAGAGATGATGACTCTGGCGTGTTGGGCGACCTTTTGGAACCATAAGCCCGGCTCAGATGAGGGCGTGGCTCGCTACGATGATATGTTGGAGAAAATTCTAACCCGCTTACAACACGGTGGGCTAGGGGAGCATGTAGAGATGGATCCAGAGCGGCAGAAGCTGCGGATGCGTAAAGACCGCGAGGATGGCTCATTCTACGCGCAGTGTTATGATGAGATGCGCAACGAGACGTTCTGGGAAGAGCTAGTGGCCCGCATGGCAGAACGCGAGCTGAATCGTAAACACGGGGAAGCACACATGAAGAGCCTGAGCGAGGAGAAACGCAAGGAGCTATCCGAGCCAGTGACCAAGCGCTTTTGGCAGGAGTTCTCAACGCGAGGGATCGGTAATTTGCACGTCGTTGCGCGCAATGGGGAGGGGTAGTTTTTTGTGTGGGTAAAATGCCCTAGCGCCCGGCCTTAACAGGTGCCTTGATAATGCCCTCGGCGGTTTCTTGTTTCAGCCTGAGCTGACCGCAAGCGGCATTGATATCGTGGCCTTTTTCTAGCCGAAGTGTGGTGTTGATTCCTGCGGCAGCTACGGTGTCACGGAAGGCGTAACAGACCTCTTCAGAAGGGCGCACCCAGTCCAATCCCTCAACTGTATTGTAGGGGATGAGGTTGACTTTGGCGTTGATTCCTTTGGCTCGTTTAGCGAGAATGGTAGCTTGTTCTTGGGAATCGTTAACTCCTTTAATGAGAATGTATTCGAGGGAGATTTTCTGCTTTTTGTGTGTGCGCCAATAGTGCAAGGAGTCAAACAGCTCACGGATCTGCCACTTCTTGTTCACAGGCATGATGATATCACGCACTTCGTCAGTGGCACCATGCAGTGAAATAGCCAGCCGGATAGGCACAGGAAACTCGGCAAGTTTCTTAATTTGCGGAGCTAAACCAGAAGTCGAAACGGTGATGTGACGCGCGCCGATATTGAGGCCCCAGTGCGAGGTGATCACCTCTAGTGCTTTAATGAGGTTTTTAATGTTAGCGAGCGGTTCGCCCATGCCCATAAAGACGATGTTATTGATCGATTCACCAGTGAGTTTTTCTACCGCCATCATCTGCCCAACAATCTCGGCTGCGGTGAGATTGCGGGTAAAACCAGCCAAGCCAGATGCGCAGAACTTGCACCCGTAAGCACAGCCTACCTGAGAGGACACGCAAATCGTTTTACGGCTAGATTGCTTGCCGTTGAGGCCCTTCGAGGCTGGGATGAAAACAGTTTCGACATAACGCCCATCGTGCAAGCGGAAGAGAAACTTCTGGGTGGTGTCGCCAGCACCTTTGGTTTCCACGTGTGTGAGGTCGTTGAGGTGGAACATACCGCTAAGCTCCTCACGCAGTTGGGCGGGTAAGTTGCTCATGTCATCGATGCCATTGACCCTTTGCTTGTAAATCCACTCAAGAAGTTGCTTCACACGGTAAGGTTTCTGCCCCCACTGGGCAAACTGCTCCTCTAGTTCAGCTTGGTTGAAGCCGAGAAGTGAGGTGGTAGATGTTAAACTGGTCGGTGTAGGCACGGGCGCTACTTAGCACGAATGAAGTGCTTTTCCACTCTAAATTCACAATGGAGATGGGTGGCGTAATCTTAATTAACGATGGAATGTCTTAATTGACGATGGACGCAGCCTTGGAAATTACCTACCTTAAGGTCTGGAGTTATAATTTGTTTTTCGTTTTGATATAAACTATTTCCCCAATAAGAATATCCTATGAGTGTTCATGCCCATCTTTCCCCTGAGGCGGTCGAGCGGTTAAAGGCTCAGCGCCGTAACACGGCTGCCAGCAGCGCCTTGATCGCAGTGTTGTTGCTGGTTCTCATAGGGGTGATTCTAGCCTTGTTTCTGCTGCCTAAGATAGAAACCATCACGCCTGACATCGTGAGCTATCAAGGAAGCAAGGACAAGGATGAGAGCATAAGGGAGCGCAAATTAAGTAGCAACGTGCAGCGTAAGCCAAGCTCCCCATCATCCTCTATGGCGCGGGTGATTGCTAGTAACACGGCTTCCACGATCGCAGTGCCAGTGCCTGAGGAGATAGATCCAGCTCCGTCAGTAGATCTTGGGAATGGCGATGATTTTGGAGACGGATGGGGCGATGGTGATGGCTTCGGCGGCGGAGGTGGTGGCACCACGTTCTTTGGCCAAGACGTCAAAGGTGAGCGTATTCTTTACATCATTGACTACTCGGCGTCGATGAAGGGAGACCGGCAGCGGTTGATGAGGGCTGAGTTGGCAAAGTCCATTGTTCGCATTCCTCCAGACAAAAAATTCCAGCTAATATTCTTCGCGGGTCCTGCGTGGGTGGCGGGTAACAATGTAAAAATGAACAAGAAAAAATCTGCGGTGATTAGCTCTGGCAAGGAGCAATTCAAGTGGAACAGCAATGGCAAGGCGCACGCTTGGAATCCTTCTGGAAATAAACAAAAGCCAGGCTGGAGGCAAGCGCTTGACGCTCAGGTTGCAGCTTCTCAAAAAGTTGTGAGAAAACACCAATTGGTCTGGGGCACCAATTGGAAAAACCCCTTAGACATGGCATTTCGTATGGATCCATTGCCGCAGACGATTGTATTTATGACCGATGGGTTGGCAGGAGGTGATCCTGAGGGCGTGGCTCGTGCATACGCAGCTCGTGCTAAAAAAGCGGGTATCGTTATCCATACCATTGCGCTGATGGAGCCAAAGGCCGCTTCCGCAATGGAGAAGTTAGGCAAGGGAAGTGGGGGGAGTTTTGCGCTTATAGGGAAAGATGGCAAGAAGGTGAAACGTTAAAGGTGGTATGGTTTTTAGATTGAGTTTTGCTGTTGCGATTTTTGTTTTCTGCTCAGCATTGATTAGTTTGGCAGAAAAGAACCCCAATATCATTCTAGTCATGGCGGATGACCAAGGGTGGGGGGATACTGGATATAATAATCACCCGTTTGTGCAGACTCCTCACATGGATGCGATGGCTAAGTCCGGTGTGGTATTTGATCGGTTCTACGCAGGTGCTCCTGTGTGCTCGCCTACGCGTGCGAGTGTGATGACGGGGCGTATGCCTGTTAGGACAAACGTGCCGAACCACGGTCACTACATGCGCCCTCAGGAAGTGACACTCGCTGAGGCATTAAAAGCAAACGGCTACCGGACCGCACACTTCGGCAAGTGGCACATTGGCTCAGTGCAGAAAGAATCTCCCACATCTCCCGGCGGCTGCGGGTTCGATGAGTGGCTCACGGGGTTGAATTTTTTTGATAACGATCCTTACCTCAGTCACAACGGAACGTTTAAGCAGCTCAAAGGGCAAGGGTCTGTGGTGGCAATGGATGCTGCGCTCAAGTTTATCCGCCAGCATGCTAAAGAGGATAAGCCGTTGTTTACCGTGATTTGGTTTCCCGCGCCGCACCTGCCTCACAAGGAAATTTCTAGCCAAGCGAAACTCTATGCGGATAAGAAACACAAAGGCTACTTTCAAGAAATTACTCTCATTGATGAGCAGTTAGGTAGGCTCCGGAAGGAGCTGCGCGATCTGGAAATTGACCAAAACACGATCCTCTGGTACTGCTCTGACAACGGTGGGCTAGTTCTCAAATCATCGGGCGGTCGGGGAAAAAAGGGATCAATCTACGAAGGCGGATTACGTGTGCCATCAATTGTGGAGTGGCCCGCTAAGTGGAAACCTTCAAGGGTCAGCGTGCCAGCCTCTACCTCAGACATTTATCCCACACTACTCCGCTCCACCAAGACCAGGGTTTCCAATCAGCCTCAGTTAGATGGAATTGATCTAACGAATATCATCGGTGGTAAAGTAAACAGACGTAGCAACACAATTGGCTTTTGGCACAATTACACATCTGGACAAGTCACGCACAGCGATAGAATTATCAAAGAGCTCATGGTAGCTCAGCAAGCGGGTGAAAAGACGCCATACCCAGAACGGTTGCTCAAGAACGTGAAGCAGTTTCCAGCAGCAAAGGAGCTAAAAAATAAACCAATGCAAGGTCACGCTGCACTGATCGATTGGCCGTATAAAATCCACGCCATCGCCGTGCCCAAGAAGAAAAACATCCGTTATGAGCTCTATCATCTAGCTAATGATCCGATGGAAACCAAAGACCTCTCCAAGTCAGAGAAAGTAGTGTTTGCTAAACTGAAACGAGCCATGGGCATTTGGCAGAAATCTGTGCTCGATAGTTTACAGGGCAAAGACTACAAGTAGCTTGTGCCTACGATGAAACTCACCACCACATTCTGCTCACTCTGCGCTCTACTGATTCCACTCGCAACGATTTCAGCGGACGACCAACAGGGAGTGCAAGCGTCTCTAGCAGATGACCAACAGGGAGTGCAAGCGTCTCCCAAAATCCTCCCAAATATTGTTATCATTCTAGCCGATGATATGGGCTACGGCGAAGTGCAGCACCTTAACCCTAAGAGGGGAAAAATCAAAACCCCTGCGCTCGATCAGATCGCCAAGTCTGGGATGGTTTTTACCGATGCACACAGTGGGTCATCAGTCTGCACGCCCACGCGCTACGGCTTGATGACAGGCCGCTACGCATGGCGGACAAGGCTGCAAACGGGTGTGCTCAAAGGCGGGGCGTCACTCATTGCCAAAGAAACACTTACCATCGCGGAGATGCTCAAAACAAAGGGCTATGATTCCGTAATGATCGGTAAATGGCACCTTGGCATGATGTTTGATGGCAAACAAAACGATAAAAAAGGCGCGGTCAAACCCGGTGCTAAAGTCACTCACGGACCACTTGATGCCGCCGGATTTGATGAGTTCTACGGATTCCATTACGCCCGCCAAATGGACCTTTGGATTGAAAACGATAAGGTAACAGCGAATATAGATGCCGTAGAAATGCTCCCCAAACTCACCAAAACTGCGGTGGATTATATTAAAGGCCGCAAAGGAAACCCTCGTCCGTTTTTCATGTACATCCCATGGAACTCCCCGCACAGCCCGGTGGTTCCAAGTAAGAAGTGGCAGGGCAAAAGCGGGCTGAACGCGCACGCGGATTTTGTCATGCAAACGGACAATAGCTACGGCCAAGTCATCCAAGCACTCAAGGATAATGGTTTCTATCAAAATACAATCGTGATTTGCAGCTCTGACAACGGCACCTCTCACGCTACCTCCAAAATTAAACAATTGCAAAAAGCGGGTCACTTCCCAAGCGGGGATTTCAGAGGCTCCAAGGCAGACATCTGGGACGGCGGTCATCGCGTTCCGTTTCTTGTTACTTGGCCGGCGAAGGTGAAGCCAGGAAGCCGCTGCCAAGATCTAGTTTGCCTAACCGATGTGATAGCAACCGCCGCCGCAATCACTGGCTACTCATTCAAAAATAAAGATGCGCCTGATAGCTTTAATTTCCTTGATTCCCTAACTGGTAAAAATACCAATCCGAGAGCGGATGTGATTCACCACTCGATTAGTGGCAGATTCTCCATCCGTGAAAAGCAATGGAAGCTGGTCTGCTGTCCAGGCTCCGGTGGCTGGAGCAAACCATCAGACGGTCAGCGAATGAAAATCAACGGTGCCGACAGCCCTCTGAATTATCAACTCTATGACATGCTGCAGGATAAAGAGGAAAAAACAAACCTCAGCGCCAAACACCCAGAAGTTGTGAAACGACTCCGGGCACTGCTCCGCAAACAAATTGATGCCGGACGCACTACTCCCGGTAGAAAACTCAAAAATGACATCCCACGAATCATCGTTGATAAGTGGAGAAAACCTACTAAAAAATAATCTCATATCCATAGCTATGTTCACCGCAAAATCATCACTGTTAGCTGGTCTAAGCTTGCTTGGCTCACTCAGCTTGGCTCATGCAGACTCTGCACAAAATAAGCCTAACATCTTGTTCATCTTTTCAGACGATCACGCGCTAAGATCCATCTCTGCCTACGGTGGCGATCTCGCTAAAATCGCACCCACGCCAAACATTGATCGCCTGGCGAACGAGGGTGCTATTTTTAACAATTCATTCTGCGCAAACTCAATATGCGGACCATCACGCGCGTGCATTCTCACTGGGAAGCATAGCCACAAAAATGGCTTCCTACGCAACGCTGGCGGCGGTGGGCTAGATCAATCTCAATGGACAATTGCCAAGGCTCTAAAAAAGGGCGGCTACACAACCGCCGTGATAGGTAAGTGGCACTTGAAGAACAATCCCGTCGGGTTTGATTATTGGGAAATCCTACCGGGGCAGGGGAGTTATTATAACCCAGACTTCAAGCAAATGGACGGCGGAAGGAAACGTTTTACCGGGTACGCTACAGACGTCACCACGGACAAAGCAATCGCGTGGTTAGATCGCCGGGATAAAACCAAACCGTTTTTCCTCATGTGCCAGCACAAAGCACCACACCGCACATTTGCTCCTGCATTGCGCCATCTGGATGCCTTCGGTGACATTGAGATTCCAGAGCCTGATTCTCTTTTTGACGACTACGCAAACCGTAGCAAAACATTACCCAAAAATGAAATGGAAATCGACCGCCATTTCCGCTGGAGCTACGATGCCAAAGTGAGAAAGGAAGAAGTAGGTGATGTAAAGCTACCCCCGTCACCAGTTGGCGGACCCGTCGAGTATCGCCGGATGAATAGTGAGCAAAAAGCAAAATGGGATGCGCACTTTGGCCCGAAAAATAAAAAATTCCTCGCCGACGTCGCCGCTGGAAAGCTCACTCACAAGCAGATTGTAAAGTGGAAATACCAACGCTACATGAAGAACTACCTCGGCACCGTCAAAGCCGTGGACGATAGCGTGGGACGCATGTTAGAATACCTGAAGAAAAACGGCTTGGAGAAAAACACCATCGTCATTTACTCCTCAGATCAAGGGTTCTATCTCGGCGAGCACGGTTGGTATGATAAGCGATGGATGTTTGAGGAGTCCTTCAAGATGCCCTTCCTGATCCGTTGGCCAGGAGTGATTAAGCCAGGAGCCAAGCCTACACAAATGATTCAAAACATCGACTACGCACCTACCTTTGCCGCTGCCGCAGGGCTGAAGTTTCCAGCGGAAGTTCAAGGGGAGTCCATGCTTCCGATCTTCAAAGGAGAGGTGAAGAATTGGCGCCAATCGCTCTATTACGCCTATTATGAGATCGGCGAGCACGCTGTGCCACAGCACTTCGGGGTGCGCACACACACTCACAAGCTCTTCTACATTCCATCGACCAAAGAATGGCAAATGTTCGATCTCATCAAAGACCCCCAAGAGATGGTGAGTGTCTATGGGAAACCAGAATACGCTGAGGTGCAGCAGAAGCTGTCCGCAGAATACAACCGCCTACGCAAGCTCTATCAAGCACCTAGCTACGAGGCGCATGCTCCTAAAGCACTGCGCAAAAAACCCGCTAAATAACATTTCGTGCACGAGACTATGATCGCATTTGTTAGGAAAGTTTTCTGCGTCACACTGGTCGCTGCCTCTTCATTGATATCTGCCGCAGCGGTAGATAGACCTAACGTGCTGGTCATTCTAACAGATGACCAGGGAAGCCGTGATCTCGGCTGCTACGGTGCCAAGGATCTAGCTACGCCCGCCATTGATGCTCTTGCTGCTGGCGGCGTGAAGCTGGAGGGCTTTTATTCTGCTGCACCTGTGTGCTGCCCATCCCGTGCTGGATTACTCACCGGGAAGCACCCGTGGGAGGTGGGGGTTGCTAACAACATTGGGCTGTCAGCGGAGGGCATGCCATCGAAACACAAGACCATGGCGGAATACTTCCGTGAGGCAGGTTACACCACAGCTCATATCGGTAAATGGCACCTCGGCCACCACGAGGATACCTTGCCGAACGGGCAGGGGTTTGATTTTTCATTTGGGCACCACGGCGGCTGCATCGATAACTACTCACACTACTTCTACTGGAACGGGCCAAACAAACATGAC
>JBMYYO010000105.1:10872-12266 GCA_049609505.1 Akkermansiaceae bacterium
GTGCACCACAACGGTAAGTTTTTCCCCGATCTTATGTGCCATAAGGCGCTTGATTTCACCCAAAAGGCGAGCAAGCCATTCCTCATCTACTACGCCATGAATCTACCTCACTATCCTTATCAGGCACCAGAGAAATGGATAGATCACTATAAGGATATGCAGATGCCGCGCAAGCTCTACGCCGCTGCCGTTTCCGCCATTGATGAATCCATCGCAGAGCTCTTTGATGGGCTGAAAAAACAAGGCAAATTTGATAACACTATCATTGTGTTTATGTCTGATCACGGCCATAGCACCGAGGTGCGTGCCTTCGGGGGGGGTGGCTCAGCTGGCCCGTTCCGCGGTGCAAAGTTCAGCCTCTACGAGGGAGGACTCCGCGTGCCAGGTATTATTTATTACCCACCTGTAGTGCCCGGAAATATCACCCGTGATCAAACATGCAGCTCGCTTGATTGGTTACCCACACTTCTCGATATTTGCCAAATCAAACACGATCCATCCGCCTTTACAGGAAAAACGATTCTGCCTGTGCTAACCGATAATGAGCCGTCCCCACACAAGCACCTCATTTGGAAGTCAGGTAAACAAAAGGCGATACGCCGCGGCGACTGGAAACTGCTAGAAAACGCAATCGATACCACTAAAGGAGCAAACAATTACGCCAAGGTGCATCACGGCTTAGCACTCTATAACCTCAAATCTGATCCGGGTGAAACCACCGATGTTTCAAAAAAACATCCCAAAATAGTAGAGCAGCTGAAAAATTTTTTGCCATCACGTTAGAATCATTTTGCCAAAATGACCGCGAGGTATCCCCGCGGGTGGTATCGCTTCCAAGGCACTGCTGAAAGTTCAAAACGAAACTCTACTTCTTCTCTAACGGGAAATCCAGCAAGGTGGACAGCTCAAAATCAATAATGCAAAACTGTCCAGCCTTCTCATCGTAGGTGATATTGCGTGGCTCTGGATCATCGTGGCGAACTCCATACTGCTCCTCAAGTTTCTGAAACAGGGAATCGGACTTCTTACGGGAAATATTGGGAGCAGGGCTGCCGCAGTTAGAGGTAACAAGGTGCAGCTCTGCTTCATCAGCTTCAATGAATTTAGGCACATACGTGCAGCCGCGTTCCTCAAGCGCTTTCAAAATAAGCACCTCATTCGCAAAGCGCGCTTCACGATCAGACCCACGGAAATACTTATGTACATTACCGTAAAAATCGATTTTAACCAGCGAGCGGATGCCGTCCTTGAGATTGCGCATGCGCATTTGTAACCACGGAACACCGGGAACGCACGGAAGAATTTCATGGCATTCTCATGCGAGAGGCTAACAAATCTATGACTGGTTCATGAAATGCCAGGGCTAACTCACTTTGAGAGATTGAGCTGAAGGA
>JBMYYO010000106.1:0-12084 GCA_049609505.1 Akkermansiaceae bacterium
ATGCCCTACAGCACCTCCGTTACCGCAAGCATGATGTTTCTGTGTTCCACTTGTTAGACAAACAAGAAATTGATTTCGACTTCGAGCGCCCGCATCGTTTTGTCGATATGGAAGACCGCACCGCTGTGGTTGCTGAGCCGATCCTCGTCGCGGATGAATACCGTGCCGCCATGAAGCAGTTCATGAGCGATGTCCAAGACAAATGCCACGATGTGCATGCGGACTACCACCTCGTCACCACGGATCAAGACTACGAGGCCGTGGTGCATGACTTCCTAACAGCCCGTCTCCCTCAAAAAGGAAAAAGCTAAAGCCCACCAAGAAGCACAGCCTGATTCCTAATCCATAATTTCTAATTCCTCTTCTCTTAGTGACCTTCCTCCAACAATCCCTGCTCTGGGGACTCCTTGCAGCTAGCATCCCAGTCATCATCCACCTGCTAAACCGCAGGCGGCACCGCACCGTGCAGTGGGCCGCGATGGAATTCCTCCTCAAAGCCACCCGCGAATCTCGGGGGAAGAAAAAGCTCAAGTATCTCATCATCCTCGCGTGCCGCGCCCTCGCAATTGCCGCGCTGATCTTTGCCATTGCCCGCCCCCTGATCGGCGGCTTTCTCGGTTTCGGCGGAGCCAAACTTGATACCGTTGTGCTGATTCTTGATCGCTCCGCCAGTATGGAGCAGCAATCAGAAGGCAGCCGCGAGAGCAAACGCGCTAGCGTGCTCGCCAGCGTAAAACAATCCCTCGCCGAGCTGAATGGCCCACGTCTCGTTCTCATCGATAGCGCCTCAGGCACCGTGCAAGACGTGCCCTCCCCTGACGCGTTGGATGAGCTTAGCTCCACATCCGCCACCGATACCAAGTCCTCTATCCCATCACTGATCTCCACCGCCATTGATTACATCATAGATAGCTCACCGGGGCGCACTGAGATATGGGTCGCTTCTGACCTTCAGAGATCTGATTGGGCGCCGGAGCAAGGTCGCTGGGAGGCGATCCGCGCTGGGCTGAAGGATCTCCCACAGAAAACAACCCTCCGTGTGCTAGCTCTAGCATCTCCACCTAAAGACAACGTCTCCATCCGCGTCACATCATCGCGCCGCGTTGGTGAAGAGTTAGTTCTCGATCTGGAACTTGCCCGTGCCGATGGAGAAGGACCAATATCCATTCCCCTCACCTATGATGTCAACGGCACTCGCAGTTCGGATAAAGTCGCGCTAAACGGCCAGTTCTACCAATTCCAGAAACGCCTCCCCATCGGTAAGCGTTCTGGCTCTGGTCATGGTTTTGTTTCCATCCCAGCGGACACGAACACCCGCGATAACGTCACCTTCTTCGCCTACGGGGAGGATCAGCCTACCCGCACTTACCTCGTCACCGATGGTGGTGAGTCCTCTACTTGGCTTAGCCTAGCTGCCGCCCCACCTAACTTCGGCCAGAGTGAATGTGTGGAGCTAAAGCCCGCTGATGCACATAAGATTGAATATTCCAGTGCGTCATTAATCATCTGGCAAGCCCCCCTACCAGAAGGAGCAGCAGCAGACGCCCTAGCAGAATACCTTGAAAACGGTGGAGCAGCTCTCATCTTCCCACCTCGCGGAGAATCTGACGTCAGCTTCCTCGGCATGAAGTGGGGTGAGCAATTAATCTCACCAAAAGGGCAATACTTCATCATCGATGAATGGGATCAGGCAGACGGCCCACTCAGAAATGGTCTCGAAGGCACACCCATCGCAGTGCCAAAACTAAAAGCCATCAAACGCAAAACTCTCGTTGGTGATGCCGCCACCCTAGCATCATGGGACGATGACGCCCCCTTCATGGTGCGCAAGGTCACAGGCGATGGCAGCGCTATCTTCATCGCTTCCCTACCAGATTACACATGGTCAAACCTTGGAGATGCAGACGTGATGCTCCCCATCGTACAACGGATGATTCAGCTAGGAGATTCTCGTTTCGGCTCCGCCTTCGCTGCCCTCGCGGGTAGTGACAAGGCAAAGCCCACTGTGGGAGAAATCAGAACCAGACTCGATAGCCACTCGGAGTCCACCACCAGCAATGCGGAGTTTGAAGCTGGCGTCTGGAAACTTGGCGAGCGCACATTAGCCACGAACCGCCCTAAGTCAGAAGACCAATGGCAAATCATCTCTCAGAAACAGCTCGCCTCTATGCTGGAAGGCACGAACTACAAGTTGTTCGAGGATAAGGGACAGTCCGAATCCCTCGCACAAGAAATTTGGCGCGCCTTCCTCATCGCTATGTTGGTGTTCCTCATCACCGAGGCCATTCTCTGCTTACAACCCAAAAGTGTTTCCGCACAAAAAACGAAAAGCCCGTCCTAATCAAACCACATGACATCTGGCTTAACGTTGGCGCACACCTAACTGATTTTTTACCGTTTTGAGTTTTTCCATTTCCAACCTCACATTCTCCCCCACCGTCCTTACCTTTTGGATCGGGATCATAGCGATGGTCGCTATTGTTACCCTCTGCATCACAGCCATCCGCCGTTCTTCACGCCCGAAGCGGACTGGTTTGTTAGAGTCATTGCGTTTCATCTGTGCTCTGATCGCAGTGGCCATGTTATGGCAGCCAGAGTGGCTAGTTGTCACCACACCAGACTCAAAGCCAGAAATCGCCATCCTCTTTGATGACTCTAAGTCCACCAGCACTGCAGACGCCATTCTTCCGTTAGAACTCAGCACCAGTAAGGAAGTAGTCACGCGCCACGAGTGGATCGACAAAGTTCTCAAAAGTGATCTCGTCACCCCCCTCTTCAAGGACAAATCAAACCGTGTATTCACGCAGGCATTCTCCTCCGTGCCAGAAGATGCGGACCCTGCCACACTTGCCATTGCGGGAACTGACATCCACTCCGCCTTGGATAAAATGTTAGAGGAGCACAATAACCTCCGCGCCGTGGTATTGCTGTCTGATGGCGATTGGAACATTGGTAAAAAACCCGTAGCTGCCGCCCAGAAGATGCGCCGTAGAAACATCCCCCTATTTGCCATCCCCGTGGGCTCAGATAGCAGACTTCCCGATCTGGACATCGCAAACGTCACCGCCCCTACCTACGGAATTGTGGGAGAAAACGTGCAGATCCCCTTTACCATTCAATCCTCTCTGGACCGTGACGTCCGCACGATCATCCGCCTGCGTGATGTTAAATCTGGGCTTGAGCGCACAAAGAACATCACCATTCCTGCTGGAGAAACATACCATGATTCCATCCTCTGGCGCATCAAACAAGAAGGCAGCATCACCCTAGAACTATCCCTCCCCGTTGCGAATGGTGAACTCGTTTCCAAAAACAACAAACGCAAATTCACCATTTCAGGGAAGAAGGAATCCCTCCGGGTGCTCGTGATCGAGACCAACCCACGCTGGGAATACCGCTTCATCCGCAATGCCCTTTTCAGAGACCCCGGCGTGCACGTTGACTGCCTCTTACTACACCCAGACATCGGCGTGGGTGATGGCCCAGGCTATATCCAAAAATTCCCGGAGAAACTCGAAGACCTGCAGAAATATGATGTCGTATTCCTCGGCGACGTCGGCATCGGTGAAGGAGGCATCACCGAAGACCAAGCAAAACTCCTCAAGGGATTGGTTGAGAACCAAGCTAGCGGAATTGTCTTCATCCCAGGACCACAAGGCAATCAGTTCTCACTCAAAGACTCCGTGCTCAATGATCTCATTCCCGTCATCCTAGACGAGAAAAAGAAAAACGGCATCAGTGACGTCACCCCATCAAAGCTCAATCTCACTACCGAGGGAGAAGGCTCCCTACTAACCATGCTGGGTGACACTGAGGAGCAGAACCCCATCATCTGGAAAAGCCTTCCTGGTTTCTACTGGCACGCCCCAGTCATCCGCCAAAAAGGAGGCACAGACGTTCTCGCCGTGCATGCCAACCGCACCAATCAACATGGCCGCATCCCAATGCTAGTCACAAAAGCTGCTGGAAACGGCAAGGTTCTCTACCTCGCGCACGACTCCGCTTGGAGGTGGCGCCGTGGAGTAGAAGATCTCTACCACTACCGCTTCTGGGGGCAGGTCGCCCGCTGGATGTCCTACCAACGCAACATGGCCGCAGGCGAACGCATCCGGCTCTATTTCACCCCTGACCGACCCAAACCAGGCGACACTGTTAGCCTCAACGCCAATGCCTTTGATCAACACGGCGCACCACTACAAAACGGCGAGGTACTATTAGACATCACCTCACCTGATGGAAAAACCAAGCGTATCAGCCTGGATAAGGCAGAAGGAAGCTGGGGGAATTTCTCTGGCCGATTCCCAATCACGCAGCCAGGCGCCTGGAAGATTCAAGCCACCATCGGTGAGGACCGCGAACACGGCATCAAGACCACCCTACTAGCCCAAGGCACGGAGGTGGAAAAAACAGGTATGCCAGCCCGCGCCGATGTGCTCAAGGAGATGGCAGACGTAGCAAAAGGAAGGCTAATGGCGGGCGATAAGCTATCGAGCCTACTCAAAGAAATCCGCTCACTGCCTGATCCCAAACCTCTCGAAAGCCGCACCCCACTCTGGAGCCACTGGCTAACCGCCGCTATCCTGATCGCCTTACTCGCAATCTTCTGGGTAGGCCGCAAACTCAATGGCACGTTCTAAGGGTCGGTCTTGCGTGTTGTGTGGTGTTTTATTTTTGAGATTGCCCTGCCATGGGTTTTCACGCATGTATGTAGATTATGCGTGTCATTGGTATCTTTCTTCTACTCACCCTACTACCCCTCACTGCTGGTGAGCATTTACCCCGCTCGCTCACCTTTAAGGGCGAAGGAAAATTCCGTGCAATGGCACGTAAAGCGGTGGTGCAGCAATGGGGAAAGTTACCCATAGGCGACCGCATGGTGAAGGTGGCCAAGGAGCTCGAAGGCATTCCCTACAAGTCCTACACGCTGGAAATCCACAATCACGTCGAGAGCCCCTCGGTTAACTTTCAAGGCATGGACTGCTGGACGTTTTTTGAAACATGTTTGGGATTTTGCCGCATGTTAAACACACCTAAGAAACACTACACCGCTCAAGATTTACTGCGGCAAATTGAGTGGACACGCTATCGTGGCGGCAAATGCAACGGCCACTACCTTGACCGCATTCACTACCTTGCTGAGTGGTATTCAGATAATAAAAAACGAGGTGCCATCCACGACCTAACAAGACACTTCCCCAGCCAGCGGATGCATAACAAATGCCAAGAGATGACAATCCTCTGGCGCAGCTATCGCTACCTCAAGCACAATCCATCGTTACGCCGTGGCATGGCCGCCCACGAGGCAAGGATCACTCGAATGCCAGTTTACATGGTTCCCAAACACAAGGTCAGTGGGATCGAACGCAGACTAAAGAATGGAGACATCATCGGCATCGCCACAAAACACAACGGTGGATACTGCTCTCACGTCGGGATCATCATCAAAGACGCCCAAGGTCGATCACGCTTTATGCACGCATCTTCCACTCATAAAAAAATCGTCATCGATAGCACCATTTCTGGCTATCTGAGCAAATTCAATAAACACGCAGGCATCCTCGTTGCCCGCCCACGTTAATCACACCATGAACAAAAAAGTACTCATTGTAGGACTATCTCTATTGGCAGGCCACCATCATGCCCATGCAGTATTAACGCTGCAGAGTTTCTCAGCGGACAAGCACCATCGATTTGATAACGACCCAGCATTCATCGGCAATCCGCATGATTGGTCAGGAGTTGCTCGTGCCAATACTAGCGGCCGTTGGGTAACGATGATTTCCTCCACTCATTTTATCACCTCCAATCATGCGGCACCAGGAATTGGAAACACGGTCATATTCCACGAAGACAACGATCCATCGGGAACCACTGTTTCTCGGACTGTTACTAGCCGCACACGTATAGGAGGTACTGACTTAGTGATTGGGCAGCTTAATGCCACTCCTGGCCCAACCATCGCGATCTACAGTATCGCTTCAAACACAACCAATGAAGCATCCTTCACCTCATCTCCTTGGAATAATCGCGAGGCATTTGTCGTTGGCTTGAACAATACTGGAAGTGGGACTACTCAATTCAGAGTGGGGCGAAACGAACTAGACGGCTTTGGTGACGATGTCGAAGTAACAGCAATTGCCACAGTCAGCGGTTCTTTAACTGGCATTGGCGATGCGATCGCCTTTGACGATGACCGAGGCACAGGAGATAGCCTAGGCTCCGATGAAGCCTACCTGCAAGGCGGCGACTCTGGCGGACCACTTTTTTCGATCGCTGACAGCGGCGAGTTCACCTTAACAGGCATCAATTGGTTTATCACTACAGAAGAGTCTCCTAATTTGTCAGGAGCCACATTTTTACCCAACTACATCTCAGAGATTCAAAGCATTCTTGATGCCGAAGGCGGAGGAGAAACACTCAGCCTAGTCAGTATTCCCGAGCCATCTAGCCTAGCACTCCTCTCTGTCTCTGGATTACTGTTAGTTAGACGCCGCAGATAGTTTTTGCTGCCTCGCGAGCCTCTGAATCAGCTTGTAAAATAGTTCCTAACTGATCAGCAGATTTCACCTCATGCTGATCCATCACGGTTTCTACCGTTTTTGCAATATCAAGATAGGCAATTCTGCCGTCGCAAAATGCATCCACGGCTACTTCGTTGGCAGCGTTATAAACGGCGGGGAGAGTCCCTCCAGTTTCCCCTGCTCGGCGCGCTAAGTTAAGCGCGGGAAAGTCATCGTAGCGAGGTGCCTCAAATTCAAGTTTTCCAAGCTCAGCAAAGTCCAAGGGCTTCAGCCCCCCCTTCACACGCTCTGGCCACGTCACTGCATACTGAATCGGGAAACACATATCTGTGTGGCTCATCTGCGCTAGCACACTGCCATCAATGAACTCCACCATCGAGTGCACGATGCTCTGGGGATGCACAATCACGTCAATCCTCTCCATCTCAATGCCAAATAGCCAACGCGCTTCGATCATCTCCAGACCCTTGTTAAATAAGGTCGAGGAATCAATCGTTATCTTACGCCCCATCTCCCAAGTTGGGTGCTTGAGAGCCTGTTCCACGGTGACAGCCTTGAGCTCACTCGCGGGTGTCTGGCGGAATGGGCCACCGGATGCTGTTAGTATGAGTCTGGAAACCTCTCGTTCTCCGCCATCGTGGCCGTTGAGGCACTGGAAGATAGCGTTGTGCTCACTATCCACAGGGAGGACGTTCACGCCATTGCGCTCAGCCGCAGCCATGACTAACTCCCCCGCCATCACAAGTATTTCCTTACTGGCAACGGCAATGTGTTTCCCCGCATCTACCGCAGCCAAGGCTGGCTCCAGACCAGCTGTGCCAACAATGGCTACTAATACCATGTTTGCTTCCTCAAGGGTTGCGAGTTCTAACAAACCCTCAGCACCCAAGTGCACAGTGACATCGTCCGGAAGTGCGGCGCGCAGCTCTGCCTCCTTACTAGCATCGTAGAGAGCAACGTGTTTGACACCCGTTTCCCGAGCCTGCTTAGCTAACAAATCCACACTGGAATGCGCCGCTAGGCCGATCACTTCCATGCGGTCTGGTATATCTTGAGCCACCTGCAGCGTGCTCTGACCGATCGATCCCGTAGAGCCTAGCAAGACTACTTTTTTTACAGATTCCATTGTAATACAAAATAAAGAACAGGCGCGGTAAAGCAGAGGCTATCAATAAGATCCAGAGCACCGCCAATCCCCGGTAATGTGTTCCCTGAATCTTTCACCCCAATGCTACGCTTCAAGACAGACTCTGCTAAGTCACCAATCACCGCGAGAAGCGAGAGCACAAAGCTCAAGCCAATCACCATCGCCCACCCACCGAGCACTACAAGCTCAGCCGGCATCAGCGCATACAGGCCACAACCCGCAAGCTGGGAAAAAAACAACGCACCGCCGAACCCCTGCCACGTTTTGCCCGGGCTGATGTGCGGGATCATTTTATGTTTCCCTATCAGAGAACCCGTGATGTATGCCCCCATATCGGTGAATTTAGTCACCGCTATCAGCCATAGGAGCAGCCATGCTCCCGGCACTGCTGAGTCACCCTCTGGCACGAACAGCAACCTCGCTAGGAAACTAAATAGCACCGCGACGTAAACAAACCCCAAGGTGGTCATCGCCACTTCCGTCACCGTGTTTTTCCCATCCACTCCACGGCGGAGCTGGCAGGTAAAGCCCCCCGTCACACAGAGAATTAAAAACATCATATCCACTTCTAACAACCTCGGCAAAGCTTCCGCACCACCACGCCCAAGCATAACACCGATCACCACCAAATAGACTACCCCAACACCAATCCCCCACTTAGGCTGAGCCGGCATTCCTCCTTTGACCGTCATTTGGAAATACTCCCAAATGCTGAAAACTCCCAGTAACGTCAGCATCCCAACAAACGCCCAGACGTTTCCACTCAGGAAAACTCCTGCCACAGCACCCCATAAGAGTAGTGTGCTAAATAGACGTGAAGCAAAGACCTGGGCTTTGCTTTTCTCAGGTGGTGGGCTGGAGGAGTTGCTCATAGGCATGGGCATCCAAGCGGCTCGACCTAGCACTGGCAATGAGAATCCAAAAAAGAACCTTTTTTTTGCAACCTATCCAAATCCTGGGGGTTTCCATTACACGCACCTGATCCCTACCCGGCGGGAGCGCAAGCCAACAAAGTGACGGACAGAGTGTTCCAAGAATACTCATCAACCCAATCAAACCACAAACAAACAATGAAAATGACCAAAACACTACTATCAGCTGCCGTAGCAGCGATTGCCCTGACACTCACCGCGCATGCAGAGGGTGACGGAGAAAAGAAAAAACCAGCGGGCGACCGCCGTGCAGCCATGAAGAAACGCATGGTAGAAATGAAGAAAAAAATGCTCACACGCTTTGATGCTGATAAAGACGGCAAGCTCAGCGAAGACGAGCGCAAAACAGCCCGCGAAACTCTCGGTAAAGAGCGCAAAGAAATCCACGCCGCTGTGCTAGCTAAGTTTGACGCCGATAAGGATGGAAAACTCAGCGAAGATGAGCGCGAAGGAGTCCGTGAGTGGGTGAAAAAGACCTACCCAGACCACATCCGCATGCCCCACTCACCTCGCGGTAGAGGCAAAGATGGCAAGGACGGTAAAGACGGCAAACCAGGGAAAGATGGCAAACGCCCACCACGCGGCAAAAAGCCTGCCGGTGAGTAATCAGTGTAAATTCCCTGTTTTACTGATTGAACGAATATTCAAACGAAAGAAGCGGAAGAGTCGAAAGGCTCTTCCGTTTTTTGTATTCCATCATTTGTCTTTCGATTCAATTGATGGACTTTCGATGTAGATCCAGCGCTCGGAGAGTATCCGATCAATCCAAACGCATTTCTTGGAGCGAGACTCCTCTGCCTTAGGAAATCTTAACCTGAGTAGCAGAGGCTCACGATCACCTCCTCCCACCTGTCCTGTTTTCATGAAAAACTGTCTGATTTTTTTTCCGTCTTCGCTGTTTTTATCAACGTATCCATAAAGGCATTTATCGCTGTCTTTCTCTTCTAACCTCAAGCAGAGTAAATTTTCCTCGGTAAACTCGAAGGCGTAAAAATTGTCTCTACTTGCATAGACCCTCATATCAAGAGGTTTGTCAGGGCGCTGCTCGATATACTCCTCCCACTCCATCGGCTGGTAACACTCAGTAGATTCCCAATCCACGACGAACTTCCCCTCACCGACTTGCTCCATCAGTAAATTTTTCTGGCTGCCATCCTCAAGCACCGCAACGCAGTATAAAAACGCATAGTTTTCTAGTGCCAGAGATCTGAAGGTTTCAAACCGCACAAATTTCTTCGGCGTCATAGGCTGCTCGGCATAATGGGATTCGATTATTGGCCTCACACGGCTCTGGTGACGAACCAGAGGCAGTATCTCAGCAACACTTTTTGCTCCTAGATATCCTGCGGCACAACTCCTCATAGCTGACAGCGTTTTTTTCACGCTGAGCTCATCCTCTTCAATCTCCTCATCAAGTAGCTGTTGCTTGTGCTCCGCTTCCTCAACAACCTCTTGACCTTTAATCACTTTAACAATTCCCCAGCCACTCACGCAAAACACAATCGCAAACGTCAGATACACCCAGCCTATGGGAAGGCTACGTCCTTTCCCCCACCCCTCCTCTGCGCCCTCCTCTACGGTATTTGACGCGAGAATCTCTGCCACTTCTGGCTTATTAGATTTCCCCATTCCCTTCTTGCTCTTGCTAGGTGCAGTTTCCTCTTCTGCCTGCAGCCGCTCCACGGTCGTTTCCACAAGAGGTTTCTCGATAGATTCCGCAAATGGCACATCGTCAGAACTCGGTAGAAGGCGTTCCACCTTCTCAGAGTCCTCAACCACACGCAGCTTTACCCCCTTACGCCCCTGGTTTGATTCGTTCATACGTTTCATTCACAAATAGGTCAAATGCTGTATCGACGCAACCCTCTAACACAAATAATATCTCCCCCAGTGAGCAAGCCATCAAACATCCTCATCGTCACCGCTGGGTTTGGGGACGGGCATAACAGCGCCGCAAGGAACCTCCACCTTGCGTTAGAACCGCTTCTCGATGTGAAATGCGAGGACCCTTGCGCACTTGGAGCACCATGGGTCAATGCCCAGCTCCGTAGCTTCTATCGCTCTATCACAACCTACGCCCCCAAATTATGGTGGAAAATTTACCAATCCACTGAGAAGCAAGATTTTTCCAAAGAGCGCATTCCCATGATGAGGAAGCCTGAGCAACAGCTCCAAAAACTCATCGAGCAACATCAGCCAAGCGCCATCGTCAGCACTTACCCACTCTACCCTTACTTCATAGAGCGCATCTTCAAGAACGGTGTGGCCAAAACTCCCGTCTTCACCGTTGTCACAGATTCCATCGAGATCAACGCAGCATGGCGTAAGGCGCCTACTGATTATTGGCTCGTCACTGACAAACGCACACGAGACAGTTTGATCCAACAAGGCCTCCCAGAAGGTAGAGTCATCGAAACTGGCTTCCCAGTAAACCCAAAGTTCCAATCACTCCAGCCCGTCCCAGCGGAGGATCCCCTAGAGCCATTTCGCGTCATCTACTTTCCCACGGCTAAAAAACCACACGTCCGCCGCATTGCCCGCGAGATCCTCAATGCCACCTCCCACCCCGTTGAGCTTACTATCGTGTTAGGGCGGAACACTCGCAAGCTCTACAAACGTGCCAAGGAAATTAAAGACAGCCACCCTGGCCGAGTAACAATCAGAGGATGGACCAAGAAAGTGCCTGAGCTCCTAACAAGCCATCACCTGATTGTTGGCAAGGCAGGTGGTGCCACCGTCCACGAGGCACTGGCCGCGGCGTGTCCCATGTTAGTTCATCACTTAGTCCCCGGCCAAGAAGAAGGAAACCTCACACTGCTACGCCATCTCAACGGTGGATATTTGGCAGACGCCCCTGGCGCACTCGCGTCCCAACTGAGAGAAATGCTATCCGATCACGCATCCGGCTGGCGCGGCATGAAGCGGAACCTCCTCCGCCACGCACGCCCGAGTGCCGCCAACACCGCCGCTCAAGTCATCCTTGAGAAGATCAAGCACCACACAGAGCAACAATAAAAAATCGCTCAATTTGGCACCCATCCTGACTTTTTCGATTGATCTCCCTCTCTCCAGATTCAACTATTACCTGACCCTATGAAGACATCCTCTAAAGCGGCATCTGCGCAATACGATTACAACCAATCTCCCACCGTGGATCAGGTTGGCATCGCCGAGCGCGCAGCTAGATTCACCACCCGCAGCATCAAGACCGAGACAAAACGCGCTGGACTCGACATGGTGCTAAACATGATCGATCTCACCACTCTTGAGGGCGCGGATACGCCTAACAAAGTCCGCCAGCTCTGCTATAAAGCCGAGCACCTTCACGATTCCATTCCAAAGCTTCCCACCACCGCCGCCGTCTGTGTTTACGCCCCATTTGTCAGCACCGCCCGTGAGGCTCTTGGTGATGACTCTCCTGTGAAAATTGCCTCCGTTGCTACTTACTTCCCCTCTGGCCACGCTCTTCTGAAAACTAAACTCG
>JBMYYO010000107.1:0-11602 GCA_049609505.1 Akkermansiaceae bacterium
TAAACCCTGCCCCACGGCGCTCCACACGAGGTGCGGCTACGAGTTTACAAGTGGGAGCACAGATGAGAGCGCGTTTGTTCCACCACTCAGAGGGAAACAAACGTGAGGTGTAAATAGCATGTCCAGCACCTGCTGTGACCCGTTCCTTACAATCGACCTGCAAGTAATCGTATGTAAGCGGGTATGTTAGATCTGAGGAATCCGCGCGTGGAGTGCGCTGAGGTTTCACACCAGCTTTGCGATATGCAGCAAGAGGGACATCTAACCACCATGAAGGATTGTTATTGGCGGTGGATCCCATCACGCGGCCTTCTTCAGTAATGCCCAACCCCCAAGTGTTGTTCGTCGTGTTCTGCAGCATTTCAACATCTGAGCCATCAGGTTTGAAACGTAACACCCCTTGGCCTGATTTGATGTGCTTCTCCCCTATCTTAATATCCACACCAGAGTAGCCGACCGTGGCGTAGATCCAGCCATCGTGACCGTAGCGTAAATTCGATGTGCAGGCGTGGGTGTCCCATATTTTGAGCCCTTTGAATAGAACTTGGCGTTTGTCTGCTTTCCCATCGTTGTTAGAATCATAGAGAAAAACCATCTCCTCGCCGTCCGTGGTGATGCATCCACTCCCGAACGGTAGCACCGAGGTGCAGATGGTTAGGCCTTCGGCAAACACACTGATCTTATCCGCCTTGCCATCGCCATCGGTATCTTGGAGGATTTTAATCCGATCCCTGCCCGGTTTACTCATCACATGGCTGTTCGGGTAATCATACGCCTCCACCGCCCACATACGTCCTTTTTCATCCCAGTTGATCGCAATCGGATTGATGATATCCGGCTCGGATGCAAACACCTTGAGTTCAAACCCCGCTGGCACCTGGGCTAGCTTCACAGACTCCTCCACAGGAAGAGCTTTCTGCAACACTGTGTGCGGCACTCTGCGGTCTAACGGCACACCCCGACTCTTGGCAGGGATGATGTTGGTTTTAGGCGTGTAGTAATCTAGCGTGGGAAGCTTGAGGGCGGATACCAATTTTGCTTTTTCCTTACCCACCGCCCAGAGTAGCCCGCGCAGGATTAAATCGTGATAATTCGGCTGGCTCCAGCATCGGTGATCGTGGCCACTTGCGGTGTAAAACACCCTGCCCTTTCCGTTTTTGCGAACCCATGTCCATGGTTCCTCCTCACGTTTCTGCAACACCGTGCGGTCGGGGTTGTGTTTATGATGAATGTAGGTCTCGTCCCAGCACTTAAAGCCCTCGTAGCCCTTCATCACCTCGTGATTTGGTAGGACTGTTTTGACCTGAAAAACCTCCCCGCCGTGTGACTTGAATTGCGCTCCTAGAAGTTTGATAAACGGCTCTGAGTTTCTAAAACACCCGCAAGCTGAGTGCAGAAACACACAGGCACCGCCGTTTTTCGAGTATTCTAACAAGGCTGTCTCTTGGTCTTTTTTAAGAACGTCATGGTTTCCATAAACCATCAGCGCATCATACTTAGACAGATTATCTTTCGTCAGTGCCGTTGGCTGGTTGGCGTAAGTGAAATTGATCCCCTTCACTCCCATGACACGGCGGATGGTTTTGAATCGCTCCAGTGGCCGATGCGAACCGTTCGGGCTGCCGAGAAAAAGAACTTCCAGCCTGCGTGCTTGCGCGGCAGATTGGGTAGGGACCATGCCAATGAGAAGAGCCGCGATGAGAGCGAATAACGTGTGCTGTGACTTCATAGAATATGTGTAAAAATGTGATACGTGAACCTGTCTGAAGAATGTGCAAAAAAATTCACCCTTCCACCAAGCGAAAAGACCACGTATTTATCAATCCATGTTCATCACCCACGACGATATCCTAGAAGACTGCCAGCCCATGGGCCTCAATGAGTTCTTCTCCCACCATGAAGAACCTCACACAGTGCCCGCGAAAGACGTGATTCTCATCCGGGCCACCATCGAGCCTGGCGAGGGACATGCGTTTCACTACCACGAGGAGCGTGAGGAATTCCTCTACATCCTCGAAGGAGAAATCGAGCAATGGATCGGAGAAGAAAAGAGAACTCTACGCACCGGCGACGTCGTTTTCGTCCCTCCGGGCACGGTGCACGCATCCTACAACATCGGCGAAAGCGAAGCCAAACTGCTAGCCATCTTTGGAAACCTTAGATCCAAGGCCGAGCTAGCGGTGGATGTGTCTGAGAAAGCACCGTGGAACACGATCCGATAATTCCATGAGGGGCTTAGAACTTAGCGCCTCCTCCGATTGAGTAGTAGCATGCCACCTGCTGCGAAGAAGAAGATTGATGAAGGCTCTGGCACCGAAGTGTTTGGAGCTACCAAGTCTGGGCTGTCCACTATACCTACATCGACCCCGAAAAACGCATAATCTGTTTTGGGGCTGTTGCCGTCTTCCGAAATTGTAACCCGCAATTCAGCCACTTGGCTCCAATCCGAGATATCACCAGAATCAATGTAGAACGCAGTCATGGCAAGACCGAGGTCTGTACCTTCACCGTCAGACCCACCTGTATAACCATCAGCATCGTTGCCAGTTCCCGATGGCCCTCCGGTCAACACTCGATTGATTTTTTGATCGCCAAATTTGTGCCAATCGGAAGACGATAAACCTATTGACCCAAGAGAATTACCGCTAGCGTCAAAAAATTCCCATGTGTCGTTCGACTGACCATCGGCGGCATCCCCGACAATAAACGTAGGTCTAGTTGTCAAAGAAGGATCACTATTAAATGACATTGCTATGGATAAAATTGCATTAGAATCAGCCGCAGGGCGAAAGTTCAATCCCGTAGAAAAAGAAAGCCCGCGCTCACCACTTGTTAGGTAGCCAGACAAATCGTTAGGGTCACCTACATAAAGATCTGGATTAGGCGCATCGCTAGAGTCTTGATGACCATTTGGTTGAATAACGCTTGAAATATCATCTTTGGTCAAAGAGGTTTGTACCCCAACGCCAGAAACAAAATCTGATGAGTTATACGTCGTCGATCCCACGGTGAAGTTGACCAAATTCAAATCTTTGATCGTATCGGTTGTGATGGCCGTTTGATCTTTGGCTAGGGTTATGGCCCCCGCAGAGTCGCCAGAGTCATCAATTTGGATTGCTGAAATTGTTACAGAAGTCGCAGATAGAGCAGTGGAAAGAGCTATTACGTTTACAGCGCTGCCAGCAACAAGATATTTTGATTTATTCATAGTTAGTAAGGGAATCATCAAAATGAACTCAAACTACGACAAACCAAGAATAGATTCACACACAACTCAAATTCAAGTGACACGTTTTTTACAACATGTAAATTTCAAATCAACTAAATATTTAAAACAAATTAACTATTTGTTTTAAGTCGCTTATGCCTTACGTGGGCAAGGCTCATTTATTTGCTGTTCATCAGCGATTAGGCGGCTACATTTTTGCGCAGCCGATTTACGCCAATTTTCCCATCAGTAACATGATTACCTCGCCTGAAGCAACATTCACCCTTCCAGTCGCCATTGCAGGCACAGGAAGCTACGTACCAGAAAAAATCCTTACCAATGACGACCTCGCTAAGATGGTTGATACCAATGATGAATGGATCACCAGCCGCACTGGCATTAAGGAGCGCAGAATCGCCGCCGATGATGAATTCACTTCTCATATGGCTAGTAAGGCCGCGCGGCGTGCATTGGAGCAGGCGGAGATGAACGCCGAGGATATTGAGCTGATCATCGTTGCTACCATCACGCCCGACACCTTGACTCCATCCACGGCGTGTTATGTGCAGGCCGAGTTAGGTGCCTTTTCTGCAGTCGCCTTTGATATTTCTGCAGCGTGTTCAGGTTTCCTCTACGCTATGAAAATTGCCAAGCGCATGATCTCCGATGGCGCTTACCAGAATGCCTTGATCATCGGCGCTGAGAAACTTTCTGCATTTACCAACTGGGAAGATCGCAATACTTGTGTGCTCTTTGGTGATGGCGCTGGCGCTGCCGTGCTGCGTAAATCAGCCGAGGGTGAGGGCCGAATCCTCGCTACAGAAACCGGCACCGACGGTCGCCACACCTCGCTGTTAGATATCAAAGGAGGAGGGTCTGCTTGCCCAGTCACTGCCGCAAATGCTGGTGATAAGCTCGCCACTTTGGCCATGCAAGGTCGTGAGGTGTTTAAGCTCGCAGTCACCGCCATGCGCACTGCGGCGGAAACTGTTATCGAGCGCGCAGGCTTGACACCGGACGACATCACGTTGGTTGTCCCCCACCAAGCGAACTTGCGCATCATCGATGCCATTGCCGATCGATTGACCATCCCTAACGAGAAGGTGTTTGTGAACCTTCACAAGTATGGCAACACATCAGCTGCAGCGGTTGCTATCGCACTTGATGAGGCACATCGTGAAGGCAAATTCAAACGTGGTGACAACATCATCATGGTTGCCTTCGGCGCAGGCCTTACATGGGCTGCAACGGCGATTGAGTGGTGATTTTTCAGACAGGATTAACACGATTAACGGGATTTTTCTTGGAGTGTGGAACTTTCCAGGGATTGGTTTTGGCTGTTGGTGTTGGCTTGTTTTTAGAGCACTCATTTGCCATGCCCGCTTAATCATGTAAATCATGTAAATCTTGTCAATCCTGTCCAAAACCACGGAACGTCTGGCAGCTTTCTCGCCCAGCTTCACGCAGTCACTTTGTGGGCTAGACATTGGCAGCACGGGAAACTATGGATTGTGAACCCATGAATGTTTCCGAACAGATTGCCACAAGCCGACTCGTCCCCGTTGTTGTTTTAGATAGTGTGGAGCACGCAAGCCCACTTGCTGATGCCCTTGTGTCAGGTGGACTTCCAATAGCAGAAATTACTTTCCGCACCGATTGCGCGGCTGATTGTATGAAGGCGATGTCTCAGCGAGGCGACATTCACGTAGGCGCAGGAACCGTCTGCACTGCTGAGCAAGTGGACATCGCACGAGATAACGGCGCTACATTTATCGTTTGCCCAGGGTTCCACGAAAAGGCTGTTGTGCGGAGCTTGGAGCTGGGGCTTCCAGTTTTCCCAGGAGTAGCCACACCTTCGGACATTGCAAGAGCGATGGATTATGGGCTGGGCACGGTGAAGTTTTTCCCAGCAGAAACTTACGGAGGTGCTAAGGCACTTAAAGCTATTTCGGGACCCTACCATCAAATGAAGTTTGTGCCAACGGGTGGTATCAACGCTGCAAACGTCTGTGACTACCTAGCGCTCGACTGCGTAACCGCCTGCGGTGGCTCATGGATGGTGGATCGCAAACTTGTCAACGCTGGCGACTTCTCTTCCATCGAAAAACTCACCCGCGATGCTGTGGCTCTTGTTTAATTTAATTTTCTCATCAAACTTACCTCTATGAAAACACGCAACAAAGAAGATGTTAGATTCGATAGCATTTCGCTCGGCGAAGTCATGCTCAGGCTAGACCCTGGTGATGGTCGGGTGCGGACTGCTCGGCAATTCCAAGCCTGGGAAGGCGGCGGCGAGTACAATGTCGCGCGTGGATTGCGCCGTTGTTTCAATCAACGCACAGCGGTGGTGACATCATTTGTGAAAAACGAAGTGGGCAGGCTGCTAGAAGATCTCATTCTGCAAGGAGGCGTGGATACGCAATTTATTCAGTGGTTAGAGGACGATGGCATTGGCCGCTCCGCCCGCAATGGCTTGAACTTCACGGAGAGAGGATTTGGAGTGCGCGCGGCTAAAGGCTGCTCGGATCGCGCCCACACGGCCGTCTCACAAATGAAATCTGGCGATATCGATTGGGATCATTTGTTTGGCGAGTTAGGGAGCCGATGGTTCCACACGGGAGGGATTTTTGCCGCGCTATCAGAACTGCCGAGCTCACCATCGAGGCCTGCCGTAAGGCTCAGGAGCACGGTGTTTGTGTTTCCTATGATCTCAACTACCGCCCCAGTTTATGGAAAGCGATTGGCGGCCAGGCTAAAGCACAGGAAGTTAACAAAGCCATTGCGCCCTACGTGGATGTGATGATTGGCAACGAAGAAGACTTTACCGCCTGCCTTGGTTTTGAAATCGAAGGCGTAGATTCTGAAAACGTCACGGGGCTCAGCAATGAGAGCTTCCGTGCGATGATTGAGAAAGCCGTGGCGACCTACCCAAACTTTAAGGCCGTGGCGACCACCATGCGTGATGTTGTGACAGCGAGCATCAATGATTGGGGTGCTATTCTATGGTATGATGGCGAGTTCCACTTCTCTGAGCATCGTCCTAAGTTAGAAATTTTTGACCGTGTAGGTGGTGGTGATTCTTTTGCTTCTGGATTGATTTACGGATTGATGGAACTTCAAGACCCGGCTGCTGCCGTGAATTATGGTGCGGCACACGGTGCCTTGGCAATGACCACCCCGGGCGATACCACCATGGCTACGCTCGACGAAGTGGAAAAACTCGTTGGCGGCGGAAGCGCGAGGGTGGACCGCTAACAAACAACATTGTTAGAAACTATGAACGAACTTTTTAATATCGAAGGCAAGGTAATAGCCATCACCGGAGCCACTGGCATTCTTGCCGGAGATCTTGCCCGTTACCTTCTTTCACAAGGAGCCAAGGTGGCAATCTTGAGCCGGAGCGCAGATAAGGTGGCCGCAGCGGTGGAAGAGGCAAAAAGTATCTCGCCGCATGTGATGGGAGCAGCCTGTGATGTCACCTCCCAGAGCGATGTGCAAGCCGCCCATGATGCCCTCCTCACGCACTTTGGTGCCGTCGATGCACTGATCAACGGAGCTGGCGGGAACATGCCTGGCGCGACCATTGGCCCCGATGCCGATTTGTTTTCCTTAGACATCAATGACTACGCCAGCGTGATGAATCTGAACCTTCAAGGCACCTTAATCCCATCGATGGTTTTTGGTAAAACCTTTGCCAAACAACAACGAGGAAACATCATCAACTTCTCATCCATGACCGCTGCGCAGGCGGTGACTCGGGTGTTAGGCTACTCCAATGCCAAGGCTGCGGTGGATAATCTAACACGCTGGATGGCAACGGAAATGGCACAGCGTTTTGGCGATCAAGTTCGGGTTAACGCTGTGGCTCCTGGTTTTTTTATCAGCCATCAAAACCGCCGACTTCTCACGAACGAAGAT
Organism: Akkermansiaceae bacterium; assembly: GCA_049609505.1. Classification (GTDB taxonomy): domain Bacteria; phylum Verrucomicrobiota; class Verrucomicrobiia; order Verrucomicrobiales; family Akkermansiaceae; genus Oceaniferula. Next base: position 7,127 of record JBMYYO010000107.1, read on the forward strand.
GGCTCCCTAACAGAACGAGGCGAGCAAGTTGTTCGTAAAACTCCAATGGGGCGCTTTGGTGATGCGCCAGAGGTTTTTGGTGCAGCCCACTATCTCCTGAGTGATGCCTCGGCATTTGTCACAGGCACCGTCCTCGCCGTGGATGGTGGTTTTTCATGTTACAGCGGAGTTTAATGATGAAGTTACTGCAAGAAGGATTCCGATGGTATGGAGAGAACGATCCCGTTTCTCTCTCCGAGATTGTGCAGTGTGGTGCATCGGGCGTTTACACGGCTCTGCACCACATTCCCTACGGAGAAGTCTGGAGCAGGGATGAGATTCGCAAGCGGCTCGATGAGCTTGCCGTTTATGACCTCAGATGGTTAGCCGTCGAGTCCGTGCCAGTGTCTGAGGACATTAAAACCCGCGGACCCCGCTGCGAGGAGCATCTGGAAAACTATCGCCAAACTCTCATCAACCTCGCTGAGGAAGGTGTGCATACGGTGATTTATAATTTCATGCCGGTGCTCGATTGGATCCGCACAGACCTTGCGCATAAACTCCCCGACGGAACGGAAGCGTTGTTGTTTGATCCCGTGCACTTTGCGGCCTTTGAGATTCATATTTTGAAACGTAATGGTGCTGAGCAGGATTACACTGCTGATCAGTTAGAAAAGGCAGGTGCGTTTTTTAACGCGATGGATGAGGCACAGCGGCGCGAGTTTGAACGTTCATTGATCGATGTCTTTCCAGGTTGTCAGCTAGGGCTATCCGTCGAGGAACTGCGTAATATGTTAGAGCCTTACCAGCAGATAGATGCTGACACCTTGCGTGATAACTACCGCCATTTTCTATCTGCCGTTGTTCCTACCGCTGAAGCCCACGGAGTGAAGCTCGCCGTACACCCTGATGACCCTCCCTTCCCTGTTCTTGGGTTGCCGAGGATTGTTTCTACGGAAAACGACTTGCGAACAATCGTTGAGATGGTTCCGAGTATGGCGAACGGGCTTTGTTTCTGTTCGGGATCGTTGGGTGCTAGGCTGGATAACGATCTACCGGGTATCATTGATCGGCTCGGCGAGCACATTCATGCTATGCATTTGCGCAGCGTGCAGCATGAGGGCAACGGTGTGTTCTATGAAGCGAACCACCTTGAGGGATCTGCTAACTTGCCGGCGCTTACAGCGAAGTTGTTAGAACGCAATCAACAGCGTGACATCCCGCTCAGCTTTCGGCCAGACCACGGGCACCGGATGTTAGATGATTTACAAAAACCCACCAATGCAAACCCAGGGTATGATTGCCTAGGCAGAATGCGCGGCCTTGCAGAAATCCGAGGCCTCATGCACGGCCTAGCAGCTCGGTAGGGTCGTTTTACCAAAACGACCCTACCGAGTTAGAAATTGCATTTTCCGATATCGGTGCGTTGTTGGGCGCCATCGAAGGTGATGTTTTCTAACTCTGCGTAGGCTTGATCGACGGCAGACAGGCGATCATTAGCACCTGCTACGACGGCGAGGACGCGGCCTCCGTTGGTTTCCCATTCGCCGTTCTCGTTTTTGCGGGTGCCAGCGTGATAGACTCTGGCGTTTTCTACATTTTCAATGCCTGAGATGACATCCCCGCTGCGAGATGAGGCTGGGTAGCCTGCACTAGCGAGAATGAGGCAAACGCTCCAACCTTCATCGAAACTTAGTAAACTCTCATCAAGCTCACCTTGGGCGGCTTTGTGGCAGAAGCTGGCGATGTCTCCCTGCACCAAGGGCATGACCGCTTGGCATTCGGGGTCGCCGAAACGGCAGTTGTATTCTATGATTTTTGGCCCCGCCTCTGTGAGCATCAGCCCGAAGTATAAGTAGCCGCGATACGGCAATCCATCCTTCACGAGTCCGTCCACTGTGGGCCTAACAATAGATTCTTCAATCTGGGCAAGCATTTCGGCATCAATGAGCTGACGGCTAGCCACTGCGCCCATTCCTCCTGTGTTAGGTCCCTGATCGTTATCGAGGGCACGTTTGTAGTCGCGTGCGGGAGTGAAAATCATGTATTGATCATCGCAAACAGCGGCGAAGATTGAGACTTCCGGGCCGACTAAGCATTCCTCGACGAGCAGGCGACCTTCGCCAAACTTCCGCTCCACCATGACCTCATTGAGAAACTCTTCTGCGGATGTTTCATCGGGACAAACAGCTACCCCTTTACCGGCAGCTAGTCCATCGAATTTGAGAACTGTTGGGTATTGGCCGTTGATCGCTGCCCGCGCTTCATTCGCATCTGCACACCCTGTGGCGGCACCTGTTGGGATGTTATGACGCTGCATAAACTCCTTAGCAAACTCCTTACTTGCCTCAAGCTGGGCAGATTGTTTGTGAGGCCCCCAGCAAGGGATGCCTGCTTGTTCACAGAGATTTGCCAAGCCTTCATCTTTGACGAGATAACTCTCTTCACCAGCGACGCAGAGATCGATGTCATTATCGTTCATCCAGCTAATCAATGCATGAAGACCATCTACCTGCACGCTCTGGGCGAGTGTGGAAATAGCATCGCTTCCAGGAAAACAAAAAAGCTCTGTTTCGACAGCAGACTCTGCCAATGCGGTGATCAATGCGTGCTCACGCCCTCCTTTTCCTACGACTAAAATTTTCATCGGGGAAAATCAACCCGAGGCGGTGGAATCTGGCAAGTGTTTCCCACAACATAATACATTTTTATTTCCACACTCCTTAAACAACTTGTTTTTTGTAAAAATATCGCATTTTTAGTAAAAACTTCTTGATATTTTAAATAAATTTGCTATTTTGCTCTCAATCCTCCGCTCAGGAGAAGCCAAAACCCTTACATAATATGAAAAATTCAATAAAAACTGTAGTTGCGTTACTCTTAATCCAAGGTGCTCACGCTCAGTCTGCCTATGTCGCAGACTACGCTGCGAACCCATTTACAGATGGATCAGCCACGAACCTAGATGGCTCCAGTTGGGTGAGTTCAGCATATGGCAGAAATGGTGCAGTGGTATCCAATCCATCTGGAGAGGATGATGAGGAGGCATTTTTTTCAATCAACCCTTCGTTTTACAGTAATTCTGTTAACAACATCGGAGACACCTTGACTCTTTCTACAAGTTTTTACTCTGATTCGACTACTGGCAGTGGAGCTAAGGAATCTGCTGTTTATATCTCTCTTGCGCCAGGTGTGACAGCAATGCTAGGCGATATTGGCGATGGTTCAGGAAACGAGCAGATTTTGCTGGGTATTGGGGCTAACGCAGCAGTCGTAACTAATCCTGGATTCGCTCTGACAACAGATCAGTGGGTAAATGTGTTATTCAGTGCAGAATACGCAGGAAATACATCTGAAGGTAATGCCACCTTTGATTACACGCTTACTCTGAGTGGCGGAATGACGGGAATTTACACAGCCAACGGCGTAGTTCAGCCGTCGCACAGCTACTATGACATAGTGGGTAGCCCTCAGAGCCCACAATTCGGGCAGGAAGGCGATGGTGATGCTCAAACAATCTACTGGGCAGCACCAGCTACAGCTACCGTGCCTGAGCCATCCTCTTTGTTTTTACTAGGTTTAGGCTCCTTTTTGGGCATCATATTTCGCCGCAGATAATATTTTTGGCAAAAATTATCAAAAAACGTTGAACATTTACCTGTGTGGAGAGTCTATGTTTCCTGAAGGGCACGCGAACCCCAGAATCCCCCCCCGGGATTCCCCCCAATTCCCCACACCTACATCGGGATCGCGTAAACTTCGGGTGAACATAGCAGTTGTCAGCTTCTAAAATCGCGGTGTTGTCAGCGCCGCGTCAAAACACAGGAAGTTGTAATCCCAAAGAGCCGCAGGAGACCTCCAACTCCTGCGGCTCGTTCGTTCTATAGGATAGAGGTTTTTTAACTACGGTGTGGACTCAGATTCGGGAGAAACCTCTGGAAGTTTCCGCGCGGGAACCATGGTTCTAAACACACCTACTGAGCGACCGTTGTTGGTTTTTGGGTTGGCATCGTAGAGTGCATAGAGGTGGATATGCCCTTCCCCGCTGAGGCGAACGGCGGTGTTGTAGATGATTTTTTTATGGGTGCCGTATTGGGCGGCTAGGCGATAGAGCTGCCCTGTTTTTGCTCGTTTGTAGGAGATTGTTTTCATCGGTAGCACAGAGGTCACGGAGTCCTCAAAAGCGTGCATGATGGTGAATTTGGAGAGGTTTTTGAGGATAAATTGTTTCCCCTGAAACGTTTCAGCATCTAAGTTAATGATGCGTAGCTTTGGTGAAACAGCCCACGGTTTGGGGCCTTTCTGGGCAGGGGTCAGGAAGATGATTCTGCGGCTTCCTAGCTTTGCTGCTGGGATGGTGGCGTATTTCTCATAGCCCTCGTCTTTGGGTTTCTTGAGGTAGAGCACCAGTGATTTGCCCGGCGTGATGGGGCGCATCGCGGATGGGTTGTTGAATGAAACGTTAAAACTTTTCCACGAGGTTTTTTTATCGGTGGA
>JBMYYO010000108.1:0-11449 GCA_049609505.1 Akkermansiaceae bacterium
AAACCCTCTTCCTGCTCGTCAAAGACGGCGCCGTCATCACCTGCAACTCCCGCAACCACAAAGCCAAGGGCGCCAAAGCAGCCACCGTACACTACGATGTCCGTTGCTACGACTCCCGCAACGGCAAGTTGAAATGGCAACAAACCCGCGACCACAAAAAACGCCCGAACCTCGACCACGGCGAGCAAGACCTCCACCCCGCCATCGTCGGGCACCAAGTCATCGCCGAGCCCCACATCTACGACCTAACAACAGGTAAAGAAATCGGCAAATTCAACCGTCAAGGATACGGCTGCGGCACCATCTCAGCCTCTGCCCTATCGCTCTACTTCCGCGCCGGAAACATCGCCACCTTTGATCTAACAAAAAACAAAAAAGAAACCATCACCAGCGTCAATCGCTCTGGCTGCTGGATCAACATGATCCCCGCCGGCGGACTCCTCCTCGTCCCCGAAGGCTCCTCCGGCTGCATCTGCAACTTCGCCGTCCAAGCCTCGATGGGCTTTGCTCCGGCCAATTGATTACACCATGAAATTCTTTATCAGCCTATTGACCTATCTGGCGTTCATGCCTCTTGCTGTTTTTGCAGACGAGGGAGAGGCTGCGTTGCTCTGTGCTGATCAGTCTGACAACCGGATTCGGTTGATCAATCCATCGGCTAAAGAACCTAACAAGTTCACGTTATGGTGTTACCCGGCAGAGGATGGTAAGAAGTTTCGCTATATGCCGACCGATGCTAAGCTGGTGAAACTCGGTGGTGTGCAGCACATTCTTGCCGCTTATCATGGTCGGGTGCAGTTGATTCGCTTCAAGGATCAGAAGCTCATCAAAGATTACCCATCGCTCAGTAGTTGCCACTCGGCAGAGCTTTTGCCTGATGGCAAGATTGTATCAGCAAATAGCAACCACGGAAAACTGCGACTGCATCACAGCGCGGACCAATTTACTGACACGGATCTCCCTTATGCCCACGGCGTGATGTGGGACGCAAAACGCAAATGTCTCTGGGTGCTCGGGGATTTCCTCTATCGCTTCCACTACAAAAATGAAGGGCTAAAGATCGATCAAAAATTCAAGCTGCCCGTGACGCCAACGGGGCACGATCTGTTTCCGCTACGCAACGGAAAAAAATTGTTAGTCAGTAACAACGACGCGCTCTTTTTATTCGACATCGCGACAGAGAAATTTGAGACCATCTCCACCTTGAAGGAAATCAAGAGTGCCAGCCAACACCCAGACGGCACGATATGGGCAACCGATCCAACCAACATCGAAGGTGGCGCAAGCTGGCAAAGCAACGCAGTCATTTGCATCAAACCCGCAACCCCCGCGAAGCACATTCGAGCTAAGGGAGCTAGATTTTACAAAGCCCGCTGGTGGCAGTGAGAGCTAGCACCTCCTTTGTTTCTTGGAAGATGCTGCATGCTACTTGATCACTCTTGAGCCGTGTTCGGGGTGGGATATGAAGATGGCGTAGCGTTTGACTTCGCTGGCTGAAACTCCTGTGTGAGTGCGGTATGGGAACTTACCCCTTAGATCGGTGTAGCCGTCTTTGTAGAAGACCGTTTCCCCTGAGTTCATCTGCGCGTAAACTTTGACGTAGGTGCGGGGTAGAACTTTTCCTGTATTTGTCTCCGTTACTCGGATGGTATGATCCAATTGGCTCAAGGTTCCCTGTAGCGCAGAGGAATCCAGTGTGGTAGCGCGCTTTAGCCCGCCGGACTCCACTACGGCAAGCACGTTGCCCCGGGATAAACCTTTGGGGAGTGGAATGTGGTATTGTTTTTTACCAGCAGGCAAATCAACGGTGATACTGCTGTTAGGCTTGATCGATGGGCTGATTTCGCTTTGCTGGTTTAAGAATGGACTCTCTGAGAAGAGCACCTCCAAGTCCACGGAGTAGAGACGCAGGGTCGCCTGCTTGAGAGATTGATAATCTAACCGTAATCTTCCCTTATCAGGCGATATCTCCAGCGAGGCAGCGAGTGATTCAGGTGCAGCAGCCTTCTTGCCATCGTTTGGCTCAATCTTGGAATGACCTGCAATCTCAGCAGCTTGGCGAATCACCACATCAAAGCGATCACGCCAACGCACAGCAGGTGAGTTTTTCCAACTCTGTGCAATCTTCGCCGCCTCGGCTGCCTTTTCTTGATAGAATAATGCGTAGCAGTGCAGGTAATCATATTGCATCTTACTGTTCACCTTGGCTCGCTTGATACGGTGGAAATATTTTAATGCCTCCTCCACCCGGTCTTGGAGGAAAAGGTGATACGTTAGTGTCAGTAAATCATCTTGAGTGAGGCTTGGTTTCCACGCCATTGCATCAAGAATTGTTAGATACTGATCGTCTGCCTGTGCATTGTAACTGCGCTGCACACCTTGAAAGGCATGCTTACGAGGATTCACCAATGGTGTGAACTCCAAGTGGCTCCAATGCCCCCGTTCTAGGTCATTGGTGCTCACAAGTTTGGATTGGAAGAACCCGCCTAGCTCATCAATGATGGCGGCATTTTCTAGGAAGGTGCGCACTGCTACTTCATCGCCGTGCTTGAACCCGTAGGCATACACTCCGCTATGAAAATGGAGTCTCTCTCTGAGAATGGCGACGGCTTTCTGGTAGAATGATTTTTTACTGCATCTCCAGAGAATCGCACCCAGCTCAATGGCGCGTAGGTTTTCTTGCTTCATCCTTGCTAGAACTTCGGAATTCGTACCATCAAGAGCCACTGCTAGCCATGATCGGGTATCTTTCTTGCTGGCTTGATTCACCACTTTCAGCGGCTCTGCCTCTGCAAATGCTTGCACCACGCCACTCTCTAACACATGCGCAGGGAAGTGGGGGTAGCTGCCGGCCGATGGGAAGTAGAAACTGTATTCCACTCGTTGGGTAGCGTGTGCCTTGATGCGGAGCTCCTTGGCATCCGTCGCAGGCCGAGCACCAAGAGGGATGGCACCGCGTGGAATCTGAGTGAGCACTTGAAGATTCCTCTCCATGCCTGTTGGGTTCGTGATGATAAACGATGCGGTGTAGGGAATGCCTGTGAGAAACTCGCCATCAATGGGATTCTCCTGCTCTTTTCCTTTGGCATCCTCGCGGGTGCGGTCGCCGTGACGGAAAAAATTCTGTCGCACCAGCAGAGGTGAGTTTTTCGCCAGCTTGTTTGTTTCCCGAGTATCACGGAAGAAGAGCAACATGCGCGACTTCGCCTCCACTTTGAGGGTGAGATTTTCAATCTTCGCATTTGGCTGCTGCCCTTCAAATGGGAGATCTAACACAGCCAGAGCCAGCAGCATCCCGGCTGGAGTGTCAGAGCACTCAGGAAAGGCCGTTGAGAGAAAGGGCTCTTTCTTCCCTGCATGACGAGCGAACTCTAACCAGAAGCGATTCATTTTCACCATCGCATTACCTTTGCCATCGTGATTGTAATAATAGCTCTCCTCATAAACGTAGGTTAAAAGCTCCTCGGCTTCTGGGGGTGGCGGCAGAAGTTCATCACCTTCTGCGTCTCCACCACTGAAGGGGTCTGCTCCGCCATCATCCGCACCATCTGATGCAGCAAAGGCGTCGTCATCTCCACCATCATCCGAGTCTAGCATCGATTCGCGCACGCCCCCACCAAAGGGATCATTGCTAGATTCTTCTTCAATGTTTTTTGTTCTAACTGCAAGCTGCCGAGAGTTTTCCGCAGGTTTCATACGGAGGGCGGATGTTAACTGGTCAACAACGTCTAAATTTCCACGCGTATTTTTTACGATGAGAGTATTGGTCGCCGGATTATAAACAACCGTAGCACCATCGGGAAATGATATACCGCTCCTCTTTAGAGCATCTTTAGCTGACATTCTGGGCTTGATTCCATCACCGTCATCATTTCCACCACCAAAGGGGTCGTCCCCCTCACTTTGATCTTGGTTTAACAGATCCATGAATCCTGGAGGAACAGTTATCGCGCGCGTCACTAAGTCACGGGAAGAGCTATCGGTCAGAGGCAAGTAGGTCACTCCGTAGTCGTCTATGCGCATTCTGTAGCCTGACATCTCACTCAGGTTTTGCAGGACTTCATGCATAGGCACGTTGGTTAGCTTGAGAGATTTGATCACGGGGTCACTCTCGTTATTCCGCAGAACCATATTCATTGCTGTCCCACCATTCAGTTCGGCAGCCTTGATCACGAGTTGATCAATAGCTTCTGAAAGGGTGATGTTTTCCCACTCAATTTTGGGGATCACGGTGTTGTTAAGATATTGATGAATGTAGGCGATGCCAGCGGATCTCTGCTCGGCTCGCTCTAACAAAGCAAGATCACGCTTCGCAAACCCCAGCCTATCCCGCATCGCCATGGAGTTCTGGCGCAGGGCAGAGGCAAACAACAAAGTCTCGTGCTCTGGAGTAGGCTCACGCAGCGCGGCGTGGTTTTCCATATCCATAATGATAGCCTTCCGCTTAGCGGGGAGAGCGTGAGCCAGGAGTGCTTTCTCAGCGGCGTTGAGCTTGTTGTATTTCCAAGCGGTTAGATAAGGTGTTAGATCTTCCCCTAGCAGAAAATCATCAACAAAGCGGCGGTGACGTTTGTGCTTGAGTAGAGGTTTGATATTCGCATCGAACCACTTGCGATTTTTGAAATAAGCGAACAGGTGAAACTCATGCGACGCCAGCAGGTGGGCTGCGCCTCGGCGTTGTTTTTCATTCAGCTTCGGCCAACGCATGAGGTGCACAAAGCTGCGCAAGTGATCCACTCCGCCATTCGCTATGTAGTAATCATAAACATGAGATAGCGAGGTGTAAGCACGCCAATCGGCATCTAACACATTATGAATTTCCGCCTTAGCTCCCTTGCGTAGAATAGCCGTGGCGCGATTGCCTGAGTAATGTTTTTTCGGGTTTAAGTTTCTATCTAACCGTTGATCACGGGTAGTCAGCTTAACAGGTGGCAGCGCGACCATCACCGATGCAGTGTCTGTTTCTGAAAGAGCTACCAGGCTGATAGACTGGCAGTGTTCGAAACCCTTGAGCGGCAGCTTAATGGTGCCGTCCTTAGCCAACTCAACATCCATTTTTACCACTGAGGATTTGGCAAGAAAATCGTAGCTCGGTGTAATTTGCCTCGACATCATGGTAGCGGGAATACCTCCCTTTTTAGCCCTAGATTCTGCCTGAGATGCGTGATTCATACGTCCAGCCTCAGAATCCAACCCGCCATAAGAACTCTGCTTGGAACTTATCTCCTTGCGGGGGTGGAGCAGTAGGCTGGGGCGTTCTAACATATTTCCAGGAAAGTGCTTGGCTTGGCGACGTTCTAAAATATAGCGGTATTCATCCGATAATGTGCGGCCATTCACCGTTGCTCCGGCGAGGTAGCCGTGCTGCCACAGCATAGGCGGCTGCCTGAGCGTGAGTGCCAGCATAGAGTGGTGATCATACTCATGAAAATAGCGCACCCCCATGGCGATGACACGGGTGTTTTTCACGTCCCCTCTCAAGGTGGCTGTGATGTGCTGGGCGTTATTTTCACCCCCCACTTTGGCGTTGGTGATGTGAAATGGAGTGGGGTTATGATGGCTGAGGCTGATACCCTTGCCGTGTAGCCATTTGCCGTTTTTCTCGGCATCAATCACTCTGATTTTCACGCCCTTGCGGTAACCAGATTCTTTCAAAATATACTGCCCCGCTGGCAAGCCCTTGATGACCAACTCATCGTTCTCGCGAGAGAGATGTTTGTTCAATTCTGCGACGGGTTTGGTGGAGTTTCCATGGTGACTCAAGAGGCCATAGTGAAGATGGATGTTATCTAACCAATGTTTCCAGGCTGGCAGCAGGTGGATTGCCTCGCCTACGCGGGCGTAGATTTCCTCAGGGCCACCGTAGCCGTAGGTATCAAGATCCACTGAGATACCTTTGAAAAACTTAGTATCTGCCACCTCAATACCGTAAATACCTTGAAGCTCACCGAGCTGGATTTGACCTTGGGCATCGGTTTTCATCTGTAACGCAACAACGTTATCAAAGCCATTTCTCCCCACTTCAAGATTGAGGACTCTCTGCGGCATTGGCTCGCCATTTCTCCCTAACAGATCCAGCACCCAACCCTTGGTTGTTTTAGAAAGAAATGCTTGACCTGTTAGCATGGTGCTATTGACGTTGTTTACCTTCACCGTGCTCTCAGCAGTGAGCTTGAGAGGCTCCTTGCGGCCGGGGATGGATAACTCACCTTGCAGCACAACGGTGAGTTCCCGAAGCTCGCTTGGCACGGTGATGGGCACACGGAGGATGCCGTTTGCGGGTAACTTCACAGGCACATCTGAGACGTCCGTGCGTACACCTCCACGCAGGGTGGCGGTGATGTTGATGCGTGGGTTTTCTAACTTACTGAATGGCACGGGCAGGTTATTGTTAGATAGTTGTGGGCGAATGTAGAGATCGGCTTTTTTACCAGCTAGTAGCTGCTCACTCTCTGCGCCGACTTCCATCTTGAGCTTGTGTTGGCTTGGGAGCCTTTCCAGCACCGTTGCTACGGCTAGCCCCATGGCTTCGGGCAATGCAGGGTCATTGTTTGCTTTGGCACTGGAGGCAAAGAGAATGGCGGAATCGTTGCGTTTGGCGTTTGCCAGCGGTAAGGTGATTCGCCCTTTGGCATCTGCTGTAAACTTCTGCCCGCCGAGGTATAACTCCGCTGCGGCAGCGGGGCGGAGTTTTTCATCGAGAATGGTGACACGCTGCGCTCCAGCAACGGCCTCGCTAAGCAAGTGAAGGTGTCCTTTCCTAACGAGAGCGCGGCATGATACCCCTTGGGAAATACACTCCACAATCCACACTCCGCGCCCACTCAGCCGTGGTAGTTTGAGGGTGTAATCGTGGCGAACTATGGAAGGTTTCTGGAATTTAACAACGCGCTCATGGTGTGGGACTAGCCCGTTTAATTTCATATCCACGGATGGGTTCCCACCAGTGCTGCGGACGTGTGCCAGGCTGTCTAACTCAAAAATGCGCACGGTAAGCGCAGAGGCATTTTTTAGCTGGAGCTTGAGCGATACTTGATCTGTAGCCGACCATTGATTGGCGTTGGAAATGAGTAGCTCAACCTCTGTTTTATCACGTAATTTTCTGAACTGCTCGGGCTGGAGTTTCTTACCCCACTGCTCGGTGGATGCACCTGCCATGAGCTGAGCCTCAGCATGAATGCGGGTAAGCTGCCCCTCGCTGATATATTTTTCATAGGTGGCGATGTCTTTTTTCTTCGCTAAAATATGGTAGAGATAATCCCTCTCTAGCCCCTCTCGCAAGGCACGTTTTCTAACTGGAACTGCTCGCCCGCTAGTGAGCGCTAAGTATTCAAGATATGGATTTTCAGGGTAAGCTCCTCTCTTGCGATGCGCATCTAACAACGCGTGGACTGTGCGTATTTTCAACGGGTTCATCTTCACGGGGAGCCTTGAACAAAACTCCCATTGCCGCGTTAGCCACGCCATCGTCTCCTTAGGGTGGTGGAGCTGCCATGCATCACCTCCTGGGCGCATCCGGTCAAGGACTGCTGTCACATAGCCAACGTCTGAGAGCAACGCAGGGTGTTGTTTCTCCAGCCAAAGCAATTGACCTAACAACAAATACTGTGTGCCGGGAATACTTCCGAACCGCGGCTTTGACGCGTGCTGAAGCTCGGCGAGAATGAGCTGCGGAATTTCTGGGAAGTCTGTGCGTTTTATCTCGCCGAGGAACCAGAGACGTTTGGCTCGGTCAAAGTTCTTCACATCTTTTAGCTCCGCGTAAAGTAAGTGCTCGCTCAGGGTCTCATAGTCCTCGCCTTCTTTTGCGGCCTTCTTGCGGAAGGCGGCTGGGGAGATTTTTTGTGGATCAAGCACCGATGGAATATCAGCATCTTCAGGCGGAATGGGCCGACGGATATCGAGTTGAAAACCGAGAAGCTCACGCAAGCGAGCTATGCTCCCAGCGGGGTCTTTTTCGTAATCGAGTATAATCCCTCGTGTCTCCATCACATCGTATCGCTGGCTGGACCGCAGCTTTCTCTGATCAATTGCCAGTTTCCAAGCTGCCATAGTGGACTTAAACTTCTTCTGCTGTTTGGTCTGCTGGTAGTGTAGGGCGTGGAAGAAATAGGAGTTTTCCGTTCCAGGGACGAGCTCCTTGAGAGTAGCCGCGCGATCATCGGCAAGCACCCATGTCTCGACAAACCCCACGGGCTCGACCCGCCTTTGAGCGTGAAGAACACATGGGATGAGGGTTAATAAATTTAGGATCAGGATGTAGGTTTTCATAGGTGTTAGCATGATGTGTAAAGCTGCCGATCCGTCAAGACGCAAGATATTGCGCAAGATATTGCGCCTTTCCATTTGCTGAAAATTATTGAATGCTCGCGGCATGGCGATGAGTTTTGAAGGTGGGCGTGAGCCGGAGTTGTTATCCCCTGCGGGAAACTGGGACTGTGCCCGCGCAGCTGTGGCGAATGGGGCGGATGCTATCTTTTTTGGCCTACCTAAGTTTAATGCACGATTGCGGGCGGATAACTTTACGGAGGATGATCTTCCAGAGCTGATGGAGTTCCTCCATGCGCATGGGGTGCGTGGGTTTGTGACGATGAATACGCTCATCTTCACGGGTGAGATGGAAGCTACTGGCGAACAGCTCAAACTGTTAGACCGCTGTGGGGTGGACGCCATCATTGTCCAGGACCTTGGCTTAGCGAGGTTGGCTCGGACAGTTGCTCCATCGATTGAGATTCATGCTTCCACGCAGATGACGATTACTTCGCCAGAAGGATTAGAGTTTGCAGATGCGCTTTATGGACTGGATCGGGCGGTGCTTGCGCGTGAGTTATCGGTAAAACAGATTGCAAAATTTTCACCACAAGAGTGCACTCCGTTAGAGGTGTTTGTGCACGGCGCTCTCTGTGTGGCTTACTCAGGCCAGTGCCTAACATCTGAGAGTTTAGGGCAGAGATCAGCCAACCGTGGCGAGTGTGCGCAGGCCTGTAGGATGCCTTACAAATTAGTGGTCGATGGCGAGGAGAGGGACATGGAGGAGGTTCGCTACCTGCTGAGCCCTCAGGATTTGGCGGCGGTGGATGTGGTGCCGGAATTGGTGCGGCAGGGTGTGGTTTCGTTTAAGATCGAGGGCCGATTGAAGTCACCCGAATATGTGGCAGCCATCACGAAAGTTTACCGCAAGGCGATTGATGCGGCGGTGGCGGAGCAGGAGTCACCGATTACGGACGAGGATAGATACTCGATGGAGATGACGTTTTCACGTGGGCTCAGCACCGGGTGGCTAGAGGGCACGAATCATCCGCTGCTGACGCATGGTAAGTTTGGTAAGAAACGCGGCACCTACCTTGGCAAGGTGACGAATTGTGATCGTGGCTGGGTGGATGTGAAGTTGGCGACGCGCATTCCCGTGAAGGCGGGCGATGGTATTGTGTTCGATGCCGGTGAGGATAGAAATGATGAGCAGGGCGCAAGGATTTGGAAGGTGGCTGGTGAGAGATTGCTCTTTCACCGCGAGTACTCGAAGTTGAATTGGGGCAGAATCAAGGTGGGACAGAAAGTTTGGAAAACAGATGACCCTGAGCTTAATAAATCGCTCAAAAAGAGCTGGAAAAGCGCGAAGCTTGAGCCGAACAGGCAGGGCATTGATATTCTAGTGAGCGGTAGCGCGGGGAATCCGTTAGAGCTATCTTGCAATGGAATAGCCGTCCGCTCGGCGGACTTGTTAGAGGAGGCACAATCACGGCCTCTTACCACAGAGTTTCTGGCAAAACAACTAGGCCGGCTCGGTGGAACCAACTGGGAATTAGGTAATATCACAAACGATCTTCAAGGTGAGGTGATGATGCCTGTTTCTGGGATTAATCGATTGCGCCGGGCACTCATTGAAAAGCTCGATAGCCAACCGAGCACTCCCCCGCCCCGCGCTGCCGCGGTGGGTGAGCTGAAGGATTTATTGCCAGAGCGCCAGACGGATGAATCACACCACCGTGAGCTAGCGGCTCTGTGCAGAACGATGGAGCAGGTGGAAGCGGCACTGGAGGCGAAGGTTTCTAACATCTATGTGGATTTTGAAGATATTCGCCGAGGGAAGGATGCTGTGGCATTGGTCCATGAATCGGAGAGCAGCAAGATTCATCTCGCCACGCCACGGATTCAGAAGTCTGGTGAAGCGGGGTTTTTCAAAGTTGTGGAGCGCGCTGAACCCGACGGGGTGTTGATTCGGAACCTGGGTGGCGTTGCTTATTTCAAGAACCGAGATGACCTCTACAAAACGGGCGATTTTTCACTCAATTGTGCAAATCCAGTGACCGCTCGCATCCTCACAGAGGAGGGAAAACTAGATCACCTTACGGTTTCCTATGATCTTAATTTTGAGCAGGTGTTAGATTTACTAGTGACAGCGCCTACTGATTGGCTCGAACTCACACTGCACCAGCACATGCCGATGTTTCACATGGAGCACTGTGTGTTCTGCACCTTCCTGAGTGATGGAGGAACCAGTATCCTAAACTGCGGAAAGCCATGTGAAAAACATGACGTGCAGCTCAAAGATCGGGTGGGTCAGCTACACACGCTCAAGGCCGATGTGGGGTGCAGGAATACACTTTTCAATGGCAGAGCCCAAACGGGTGCCCGTTTCTACCAACAACTCCGCGGCACGGGGTTGAGGAGGTTCAGGGTGGATTTTCTGGATGAAGATAAAGACGCAGCGGGGCGCATACTACAAGCTTACCAACAGCTTCTTCGGGGCGAAACGACTGGGCATCTGCTATGGCAAGATCTGGATGTTACAGAGCAGTTAGGGGTGACGGAGGGGACCTTGCAGGTGCTGTAAAACCTCCCGATCACGCCATTACAGCCCCCATTGCGCGTTGACGAATTTTTGGGAAAGGGTATGGTGATTTTATGCTGAAAATATTGATGGTTCTTTTCCTATTCATGGGAGCTGCTGACGCGGGAAAAAAGTGGCTAATTTACGAACGCTGCGAGCTAGCGGATGATAAGTACTTTGATGGTGATAGCTTCTCGGTTAAGGCTCTGACGGGATACACCTATGTGTTTCGGCTGTATGGAGTGGATTGCCCTGAGACGGATAGACGCGTAAAATCTCGCCTAACAGAACAGGGAAAAGATTTTAAGCTAGAGGAAAAAGAAGTCCTCAAGTGGGGTAAAAAAGCCAGTGCCTTCACCAAGAAGTTTCTACGAAAACCTTTTACTGTTTATACCCAAAAAATCAAAGCGAGAGGTGCTAGCAAAAAGAGCCGCTACTACGCAATTATCGTTAATGCTGATGGCAAACGGTTAGACGAGGCTCTGATCGAAGCGGGATTGGCCAGAGCTCACGGCATGGGCGCTGAGCACACCCACCGCATCGCAGCTACGCAGAATGGCCGAAAGGTTGTGGGGCTTCTCAACATGCTCCACCAACACGGTCAGATCTGACATGCGT
>JBMYYO010000109.1:0-11435 GCA_049609505.1 Akkermansiaceae bacterium
TTACCAATCACAGTCGGGACAGATTCCATGATGTTGGCAAAAAGTTGCAAGTTCCTCGGAGTCACCGCAGAGTGTGATCTGAGCTCGAAATTCCGAGTGCGGTAGATGAACGGTTCACCCTCGCCACCCTTACTGACGGTGATGATCTTTGCCGCAGATCGAGGTTTGTAGCTCGATGGCCAACGGAGCGTTTCCTGCTGGGCAGAGAGCTTGGCTGATGGCAGCGCGAGTGCTGCGATGATGGTCAGCGCCGTTCTTTGCCAAATTAGCTGTTTGGTGGTTAGCCGCATGTTACGTGGAGCGGGGGATCGTGGTTTGCAGAAGCTCAGCATCATTGATAACGGTAAGTTCCTTTGCGCCTCGTGGCAACAGAAGAAAGTCTCCAGCATGATGAGTCTCTTGGCCGGATTGCACGGTGCCGCTAACAACCGTCACGATGGAGAAACGTTCAGGGTTTGGGTTTCCAAGATGAGAACCGGCTGGCAGGGTGATGCAATCCACATTGAAATACTCGCAAGACGCAATGGTGTTTCCATCTGGATTATCCATGCTTGGCTCGATGTCTGTGAAGTCAATACAGCGCATGGACTCTTCAATGTGGAGCTGGCGGGGTGTGCCATCTAGCCCCATGCGGTTCCAATCAAACACTCGGTAGGTTGTGTCTGAGTTCTGCTGGATTTCATAGATCAATAGCCCCGCGCCTATGGCATGGAGCCTGCCGGATGGGATGAAAATAGAATCGCCCGCGCGCGGGGTGATCGCGTGCACCACCTGATCCACGGTGCCGGACTGGATGCTTTTACGGAAGTCCGCCTCACTGACTCCCTGCTTCAGCCCGACGTAAAGTTTAGCATCAGGTGCAGCATCAGCGATATACCACATCTCCGTTTTTGGCTCGCCGCTGAGCTCTGTAGCAATTGCTGCTGGTGGGTGCACTTGGATGGAAAGATCATCGCGAGCATCGAGGATTTTTATCAGCAACGGAAAGCGATCATTGCTAAACCCATTGCCAAAAATTTCATCGCGGTGGTTTTGCCAGAGACTTCCGAGAGTTTCTCCCTGATAGGTGCCTGATAGGACAACAGATTGCTCACCAGGGCGGTCAGTCATTTCCCAAGATTCGCCGTATGGGGTGTTAGGCTTTGGGAGTTCCCGTTGGTAAATTGTTTCCAGCTCACGGCCTCCCCAGACACGCTCCATGTAGAGAGGTTGAAATGTAATAGCATCCATGCGAGGTGATGCTAGTCTTTCAGGCGAAAAAATCCATATTTTCCGCAAGAAAATCGTTCGCTTAATACCGCATATTCTATTAGGACATTCGCCATGAGCAATGCGGAGTCTCCCTTAATAACAGCTGAGAACCTTCACCGAGGGTATGATCTCGGAAAAAAACGTGTGGAGGTGCTGCACGGGGTAAACCTTGAAATCTCTAAAAACGAGAAAGTTTTCCTCTGTGGGCCAAGTGGTGCAGGCAAAACAACTCTCATGTATATCCTCGCCGGACTTGAGCACCCTGAGCAAGGGCGAGTGACCGTCGCTGGCATGGACCTCTATGCGCTATCACGCCGCAAACAAGCCGAGGTCAGGAACCAACGCATGTCATATATTTTCCAAAATTACTACCTGATGCCTGAGCTGACGGCACTAGAAAACGTCATGGTGCCTGCGATGATTGGCGGGAAAGATTCGGCTGAGAAAGCTCGTGTCTCACTCGAAAGGGTAGGTCTGGCTCATCGTATCGATCACTTGCCAGCTGAGCTCAGCGGCGGCGAGCAACAAAGGGTTGCCATTGCCCGCGCACTGGTGAATTCACCTGAAATTATCTTTGCCGATGAGCCAACAGGAAATCTTGACTCGAACAACGGTCAACAGGTCATGGAAATGTTACTCGGGCTCGCTGGGGAGGACGGCTCCACCCTTGTGGTAGTCACCCACGATCAAAAACTAGCCGAGCTTGGCGACCGCACACTGATCGTCAAAGATGGTGTCATTGCATCATAAAAAACTTCCCGTCCGCCCCGCAATCACGTCACACTATCACCCACATGAGCGACACCCAAAAAATCTGGCTCGATGGAGAACTCCTCGACGCCGCAGAAGCTAAAGTTTCCGTCTTCGATCACGGCCTCCTCTACGGCGATGGTATCTTCGAAGGAATCCGCGCATATAATGGTCGTGTATTTCGCCTCGAAGAACACATCGACAGGCTCTTTCTCTCTGCCAAAGCAATCCTCTTAAAACTTCCCTGGACTCAGCAGGAGGTCATCGATATCGTGTGCGATACCATCCGGGCTAACGGTCTAACAGATGGATACATTCGCCTCGTCATCACACGCGGCAGCGGTGGTCTTGGGCTGAACCCCTACCTTTGCCCCACGCCCTCGATGTTCTGCATCGCCGCCTCCATTCAACTCTATCCAGAAGAGTATTATGAAAACGGCCTGGAGCTAATCACGTGCTCCACTCGCCGCCCTAGCCACGCTACACTTAGCCCGCAGGTGAAGTCTCTTAATTACCTCAATAACGTCATGGCGAAGGTGGAGTGCATCAAGGCTGGCGTAGTCGAGGGCTTAATGCTCAACGAGGAAGGAACCGTCGCGGAGTGCACAGGTGACACTGTTTTCATTATCAAAAACGGCGTGGTCATCACTCCCAAAATCACAGACGGAGCACTCGATGGCATCACCCGCGCGGTGATCTTTGATCTTTGTGAGAAACTCGATATTAATATCATCGAAGACACTCTAACAAGATACGACATTTACACCGCCGATGAATGTTTCCTAACAGGCACCGCAGCGGAAGTTATCCCAGTTGTCAAAGTAGATGATCGTGAGATTGGCACAGGTAAGCCAGGCGCTATTTTCAAAGAACTCCTAGCCGCCTTCCGCGAGGAAACGCAGAGCACAGGCGTCTCTCTCTAACAAAATATTAATCAAAAAAAACCCTAAAAAAATGCCAGTCCAAGGAGCACTTGAAAAATACCTCGTCCAACCCGGAGAAAAACTCAAACTTTCCCAACGCGAAACTAATGACAAATCTCTCTTCGATGGAGAGAAAGAAGATCATTATCCGTTTTTAGATCAGCTGCGTGACGATTTGCGTCTGCTGCAGAACCGACTTTATGCCGAGGACAAGCGCCGACTATTAGTGGTCATTCAAGCCATGGACACTGGCGGTAAAGACGGCACGGTGAAGAGCGTTTTCTCACGTGTCGATCCCCAAGGCATCCACGTTGAGCCGTTTAAGAAACCTTCCTCAGAAGAACTTGCGCATGATTTCCTCTGGCGCGTGCACTCTAAGGTGCCGCGCAACGGCCAGATCGTTGTCTTCAACCGTAGCCACTATGAAGATATCATTGCTGTTAGGGTGAAAGAGATCTACCCAAAGTCAGTTTGGAAACCTCGCTACCAGCACATCATCGACTTCGAAAAAATGCTGGCTGACGAAGGCACAACTATCGTCAAACTCTTCCTCCACATCTCCAAGGACGAACAAAAAGAGCGACTCCAGGCACGACTCGATAACCCTGCTAAAAACTGGAAATTCAACCCGGATGACCTCAAGGATCGCGCCCGTTGGGATGATTTCCAGAAGGTTTACGAAGACGTCATTGAGAAGACCTCCACCGAGCACGCGCCATGGTATGTCATCCCTGCCGACCGTAAATGGTATCGCAACCTCGTAGTTTCCCGCATCCTCGTAGATACTCTTGACTCCCTCGGCATGGAGTTTCCTCTCGTTGATTGGATGGCAGAGGATATTAAAATCGACTAGCCAAACCTCATGGCAGCTTTTGCAAAGGAAATCACCCTCCGCACCAGCGGGAAGGGAACTTATGAAATTACCGACGAAGTAAACAAGACGGTATCTGAAGCAGGTATTTCCACTGGGACGGTTACCGTCTTCGTACAGCACACCAGTGCCAGCACTGTCATCATGGAAAATGCTGACCCAAGTGCGCGCACGGATCTCCATGCGTTTTTTGATCACCTAGTGCCAGAAGATACACCTTATTTTGTGCACACTTACGAAGGCCCGGATGACATGCCGTCCCACATCCGCATGGCACTAACAAGAAGCAGCGAGGTCATTCCTGTGATCAATGGCAGAGCTACCCTCGGCACTTGGCAAGGCATCTTTCTCTTCGAGCACCGTAAAGCACCGCATACCAGACGTATCAGTATTTCTATCGTCGGAGACTGATGCTAGATAACTGTTAGAAAGAGTTATGGACATGCCGCGTACATGCTTCACGGTAGAGACATGTCACAGCTAATACTTGTATCCAATAGACTCCCAATACGTATTAATGACTCTGGTGATGTTGAGCGCACCACAGGTGGGCTGGCGTCAGCACTAGAAGGAGCTGGAATCGAGGGAGATTACTCGTGGATCGGATGGGGTGGAATATGCGAAGAAGAAATAGAGAATAAGGAGGCTTACAAAAAGAAACTTGGAGCGGTAAATGTGTATCCTGTTTTCCTGACGGAAGATGAATTGAATGGTTACTACGAAGGTTATTCAAACTCAACGCTCTGGCCAATGGTGCACTACATGGTGGATCGAGCTCGCTTCAATCCAAGCTGGATCGAGAGCTACCGCGAGGTGAACAAGAAGTTTGCTGAAGTCATTACGCGGGATGCTGTTATGGGTGGTCAGGTTTGGGTCCATGACTATCATTTGTTTCTATTACCAGCCATGCTTCGAGAGTTGCGGCCTGATTTAAAAATCGGATTTTTTCTCCACACGCCATTCCCATCAAGTGAGATTTTTCGCGCTTTGCCAGAGCGTTATGAAATTTTAGAAGGCTTGCTAGGCTGTGACCTTATTGGTTTTCACACCTACAATTATCTACGCCATTTTCGGTCATCGTTGCTGCGTATTCTTGGTCTCGAAGGTGACACCGATGGCATTTGGCATGGGAATCGCCACGTGCGCTACGGAGTCTATCCGATTGGCCACAATCGCACAGGTTTTCACCAAGCGATGAAGAGTGAAATGTATGATCAAGCACTGGCAGAGCACTCTGAACGAATTGGCAACGGCAAGCTTTTGCTCAGCGTAGAACGGCTCGATTACACCAAGGGTGTGCCTCAAAAGTTGGCCGCTATTCGCAAGTTTTTGGAAGCTAATCCCAGTCAACGTTCACAGGTCAATTTTGTTATCATCGCAGTGCCATCGCGTGTAGGTGTTGAGGAATATGAAGAGTTAACCGAGATTGTTCAACGCGAGGTAGGTGCAATTAATGGAGACTATGGCGAGGTCGGCCACTCGCCTGTCCAGTTCCTGCACCGAGGTTTTCCCATGGAGGAGTTAGCGGCTTTTTACGCATTAGCTGACGTCTGTATGGTTACTCCTACCATTGATGGAATGAACCTTGTTGCAAAGGAGTATATTGATTGCAAACGCAAACAGCAAAACGCCCGTGCAGGAGTGCTCATTTTGAGTGAATTTGCAGGAGCAGCTCAAGAGATGTCGCACGCCCTGCTGGTGAACCCTCACGATACTGGCGGCGTTGCAAAAACTATCGAGCAAGCATTAGCCATGTCCAAGGATGAAATGTGGACTCGCGTGCGCGCAATGCAAGATCGCTTGGCGCGAAATGACGCGGGCGCATGGGCTAAACGTTTTCTTGGAGATCTTCAACAACAAGCGGAAGAGAATGATGAGCGCGAATACCACGGCACGCTTGCGGAGGTGGGGCAAGATATGATTTCTCAGGTTCAAGCAGGCGAAACCGTTGGTTTTCTACTCGATTATGATGGGACTTTGCGCGGCTTTGTGGACCGCCCAGAGGATGCAGTTCCCGAACAAGAAATTCTTGACGTGTTAGAGAAACTCAGCTCACACCCTCAGGTGAAACTTGCTATCATTAGCGGCAGACCTAGATCATTTCTCGATCAATATCTCGGACACCTTCCCATTGATCTCGTAGCCGAGCATGGTTACTTCTGGAAACGCATTGGGGAGGATTGGAAGATGTTAGATGATCGTGCTGATACCTCTTGGAAAGACGCTGTGATGCCGCACCTTGAATGGGCAGTGACACTGACTCCTGGCTCGGAAATTGAGGTGAAACGTTCATCCGTCGTCTGGCATTATCGGCGGTCCGATCCAGAATTTGGTCTCTGGCGAGCTAAGGGATTGCTCTCTGAGCTGACCGATTCTACCGCAAGCTTACCTGTCTCCGTGCATCACGGTCAGAAGATCGTAGAGGTAGCTAGCCAGTTAGTTAACAAAGGTGTTGCTGCAGATTTGTTGCTCAAGGATTGGAAACCAAGCATCGCACTCGCCGCTGGAGATGATCAAACAGACGAAAACATGTTTGCCATCACACCAGAAGGCACAGAGCATCTGCACACGGTCAAGGTGGGCTCTGGATCGACCCGTGCCGATCATCGTACGACGATCAAAGGCCTCCGCCGATTTCTTTCTGACATCACAGATCAAATTTAAAATATGACTACAGATCACAAAGACGACTACGACTATGGAATCATCGGTAACGGCCGCACTTGTGCGTTGATTGATGGAAACGCGTCGATTGTTTTTCTCTGCATGCCTGACTTTGACTCGGGCACCGTTTTCGCCTCTATTCTAGATGAAAAAAAAGGTGGGCAATTTGGCATCACTATGGAAAATGGCAAAGCTGTTAGCCAGAAGTATGAACGCCACACGGGGATTCTTGTTACCCGCTTTGAGGGCACTGATGGTGTCTTTGAAGTCACCGACTTCATGGCTCGTTACACTTGGGACGGCAAAGCAGGCACTAGCCACGATGTTTCCAGCGATGTGACTCGTGTCCTAACCCCCATTTCAGGAACACCTAAAATTCGCGTCCACTACGATCCTAAGCTTGATTACGGTCGGCTGGAAACCGAAAGTCACTTGTTCGGGGT
The DNA here is from genome assembly GCA_049609505.1 of Akkermansiaceae bacterium. GTDB lineage: Bacteria > Verrucomicrobiota > Verrucomicrobiia > Verrucomicrobiales > Akkermansiaceae > Oceaniferula. The sequence continues at coordinate 6,903 of JBMYYO010000109.1, forward strand.
ATCGAGAATTAAAAGCACAACTGCTGGCAAAACCTCCAAGGGTCGAGATGTGTATGAGTCCTGTTACCTCTACACGGATCTAAACACCAACGCGGTGATGAGCAGCTCACTCATCGAGCTTGATAAGCCGGGTTTTCTCTTATTAAGCTATAATGATAAAGTAATGCATCCAGACTCTGATACCGTTCATCTGATGCTTCAACGAACTCGCTCCTATTGGCTTTTGTGGTCCGCGCGTACTCACCGTTGTAATCAGTATAGTGAGGAAATTCTTCGTTCTGCTATCACATTGAAGATGATGCAATTTTCGCCGACTGGTGCTGTGCTTGCAGCGGGCACTACCTCGCTTCCTGAAACTATTGGTGAAGAACGTAATTGGGATTACCGGTTTTGCTGGATACGAGATGGCTCCATGACAGTGTCCGTTTTGCACCGCATAGGCCACCCACTTATGGCAGAAAAATTCATTGATTGGGTGATCAATACGATACCGACCAAAGATGATGCCTTGCAAATTATGTATGGCATTCGTGGAGAAAAAAAACTCACCGAAGAAGAGCTGGAGCACCTTTCTGGTTACCATGGATCTGGACCAGTTAGAATTGGCAATGCGGCGTACCATCAGAAGCAGCATGATATTTATGGCATTCTTATGGATGTGCTTTACCAAGATTTGGATGCTCGTCAACGCACGCCAGAATCGCTTGACCGTATTTGGACGCGTGTGCGTTCGATCATTAAATCAGTAGAAACCACATGGCAAGATCCCGACCGTGGTATATGGGAGATTAGAGGAGATGAAAAGCACTTTGTCTTTTCTAAGGTGCTCTGTTGGGTGGCGGTGGATCGTAGTATCAAAATAGCGGATATGTTAGGAAAACATGAATGGGCAGAGAGTCACGCACCGTTGCGTGATAAGATTCACTCCGCTGTTATGAAAAATGGTTGGAATGAGAAGAAGCAGTGTTTCACTCAATCCTATGGGGTTGAAGATCTTGATTCCGCGAACTTGTTAATGGCTGAATATGGGTTTATTGACCCGAAGGATCCCAAGTTTGTTTCTACAGTTGAAAAATCGGATCAAGAGCTCTGTCGTGGTGGGCTCATGTACCGTTACCGTAACAAAGATGACTTTGGCGAGCCAAGTAGCGCATTTACGGTCTGTTCATTCTGGATGGTGAAGGCACTCGCCCGTATTGGTAGAAGGAAAGAGGCACGTGAACGTTTCGATACACTACTCAGCTTTGCCAATCCTAAAGGGCTCTATGGTGAGGATCTTGACTTCGCTACTAAGCGTCATCTTGGAAACTTCCCTCAAGCATACAGCCACCTCGCATTGATTGATTGCGCCTTAGAACTTGCAGAAGATTGTGACGAGTATTTGATCGAGGCCTAGGAGCCTGTCTGACCTAGCGAAGCTAGACCTTCCCAACATTCATATCGCCGCTATCTATCAACGGTTGCTTGATAATGATAGGAGAATGATTTTCTTCTGGCATGCTCTGCGATTTCTGAGACTTTGAACTATGAAGAATTCTGCGGGTTTAGTATCTTTCGCTGGCTATTCGCGGCGATCATTTATTGGGCTATCGTCGATGGCTGCAACCTCTATGGTGAGCTCTCTCAGTGCGCGCGAAGACCTGATGCCCATCGTTACCGATTTCGGAGTCTGCACTTCCCATAAAAACTTCGAGATCTTACGCGCCGCTGGCTATGGTTACGTGGAGGATAGTACAGGCAGGTTGCTAAAGCCTAACAAACCCGATGATGCAGCCACTGATGCCTACTTGAAGGAACTTAAAGAGAAACAAATATCCATTCTCGCCTGTAACTCCTTTCTTCCTGGTAGCCTGAAATCCGTCGGTCCAGAAGCACGGCACGAGGCCATTCTAAAATATGCCGACACCGCCTTTCGTCGGCTCAAGCTCGTAGGAGGCAAGGGCATTGTGTTTGGTAGCTCAAAGTCCCGCAACATCCCCAAGGGCTTTGATGTAAAAAAAGCCGAAGCCCAATTCGTTTCACTGCTTAAAAAAATGGCACCGCTAGCACAGAATCACGGCGTGGAAGTTTGGCTGGAGCCGCTGAACAAAAAAGAAACCAACTTCATTCAAACCCAAGTTGATGGTGCCAAAATCATCGAGCAAGTAGGCCACCCATCGCTTGGTATGGTTTGTGATATTTACCACTGCGCCCGCAACGAAGAAGACCCTGCTTCTCTAGCCAAAGTCGCCAAGCACATTCGTCATTGCCACATTGCCGAGAAAGCTAAACGCACCGCGCCCGGTATGGAGAACGATGATTTTACACCATGGTTTCGCGCTCTTCATCAGGGGAGATACACTGGCACCATGTCCGTAGAAGGTCGCTGGAAAAACCTCAAAGAACAAGCCATAGATGTCCGTGTTTATATGGAAAAACAACTGCATCAACTCGCGGCCAAAGCTAACCAATAATTCAATCACCCATGCGCATATTTATCTTCCTGCTCATCTCCCAAGTAGCCGCTCATGCCCAGCTTGGTTATAATAATTTTCCGTTAGGCACCGAGAATAAACCACTCATCCTACGCACCTTCATGCCCCAGCCCGGGTTGAGTGATGAGGTGTTGGCTCACCATAAAAAGGGGGCGAGGTCGCCTAAATATAGCCCCTCCAAAGGCAAGGACATACCCGGCGAATACAAACCGATCCACGGTCTGCCTGCTGCTATCGGCGTGAATTACGGACAGAAGTTATCCTATTGTTGGGATACCACCGAGTGCAGGCTGATGTATGCTTGGCAGAAGGGTTTCTTGGACATGACACCCTATTGGGGTGATCCCAAACGGGGAAACCGACAATCCTTCGGCTACGTGCCCGCGCTGATGGGGGAGATGTTTTACAAGGCGGAAAACAAACACCCGCTGACGGTGAAGCTGAGAGGAGAAAAAGAGATGCCACACCTCCATTACTTGGGCTATCGGTTGTTAGGTGGGCATGTACAATTTCGCTTTTCACCCATCAAGAGCATGACGACAGGCGTTACCGTAACCGTTTACCCAGGCAGATTAGAAAATCAGGTGCGGCTACACTATAAAGCAGAAAGCCCTGTTCTCACCTTAGACTACCAAGCATCAGAAAACACAGAGGTTAAAGTCATATCAAAGTCAGAATTTAGAGTAACCATCACTGGTAAACCCATTGAGAGCTACCAGGGTGCCACCAAGCTCAATCTCGCTAAAGAGGGAGTTAATGCAAAATCAGGCCGTAAAGTATTCACCGCGATGGGCTGTATGGCTTGCCACTCAGTGGATGGCTCAAAGAGTCATGGTCCATCGTTGCTGGGTGTCTTTGGCAGTGAACGGAAAATCATCGGCCGCCAAGCAGCAGTCAAGGCAGATGATGATTATTTGTTAGAGTCTATTAAATCTCCCAATGCAAAAGTTGTTCAGGGGTTTCCTGAAAACTACATGCCTCCCTATCAACTCAAAGATGACGAGCTCAAGGCACTTCTCATCTACATCAAATCTCTCAAAAAGTAACATGTCCCATATTTTTACCATTAGCCTAACATTCATTCTTGCTCTGCCTGTATTCGGGCAGACGTTTGCCGATTGTTACAAACTAGAAACCATCGCTCTCCCTAAGAATTTACCGCCAGAGGTGGGTGCTTTGAATTTTGATAAAAATGGGTTTCTCTACGTGGCTTTACGGAGAGGCGATATCATTCGTGCCAAGCCGACGGCTAACCCTGCGGCGTTCTCTTGGGAGTTTGTGGCCTCTGGGTTTCATAATGCCTGTGGTTTGGAGCCAGCGGGCCAAGACAGTATCGTTGTCAGCCAAATGGCAGAGCTTACTCAAGTGAGCCACTTTGATAACAATGGTGAGGCATACAATTTCTCCTGTCTAACACGCGCATGGGGAGTCAGCGGTAATTACCATGAAACCAACGCCATCTGTCCAGATGGTGACGGTGGCTATTACATCGCCGTTGGCACCGCATCGCACAATGGCCCTACCTTTCATCGGGTAAGAGGGGACTACTCCAAAATTGGCCGACGCGGCAGAAACTTCTCTGGGGTAGCATGGAAAGGCTGGGTGATGCACTACAGTAAGGATGGGCGAGTGAGACCCTTTGCCAAGGGGTTCCGAATGCACAATGGCATCATGCGCGACTCTAACGGAAACCTCTGGTGCGGGGACAACCAAGGCGACTGGCGCGCGACAACGCCGCTGTATCATGTGCGCAAGAATCACTTCTACGGTCATCCCTCCAGCCTCGTGTGGGACCCTGAATTTCCCAAAGGCAAAGACCCACTTAAAATGCCGCTCAAGGAGATCAACGCCATGCGCACCCGCGCAGCCGTGCTCATTCCACATAAAGAGATGAACCGCTCTGCATCTCAGCCAGTGGAGATTCCTGAAAACTTTGGTCCGTTTGGCGGCCAAATCCTCTTGCCCGATAACAATGGCACCCGCATCACTCGAATTATGTTAGATGAAGTCAATGGTGAGTTCCAAGGCTCTTGCACCCACTTCATCAACGGCCATGGGC
>JBMYYO010000110.1:0-5713 GCA_049609505.1 Akkermansiaceae bacterium
CTTTCACCCCTCTCTAACACCCTAGCTAACGTCCCCACTCATCATCCACTTCATGGTAGCCCCGCAATTAACGCCGCCAGTGCTGAGCACGCCGCCATCGATGCACGCGGCTACCCCGGCAAGCAAGGTTTAGTTCCTGACATCGGCGCCGTGGAAGCCGCCACTCCAATCGTGGTCACCGTGTATGACGATCAGTTTGATACTCCTACTGGCTCCGCCGTGTCACTACGTGAGGCATTACGCGATGCCCGTGATGGCTCACTCATCACCTTCAGCCCCACACTTGCATTCAACGTCATAGATCTCAGCACCTCTGCCTTTGGTCAAGGCACGCCGTTAGAATCCAGTAAAAACATCATCATAGATGCCACCATGCTTGCCAGCGGGGTCACGGTCAAAGGCCCAGGCTCTGGCCTGCGCTGTCTCACACTCCCGGATGGCCCACAAACTTTTTCCCTGCACGGCATATCCTTCCGTGATGGGCAGGGGAGCACCAATGGCTCAGCCATTTATAAAGGGCTGGAAACTGACCTTACCATCACGCATTCCGCGGTCTATAATTGTATCTCCACTAATGCCGCTGGTGCCGTGCATGCTAACGGTGGCTACCTAACTATGCAAAACGTAACCCTCTACAATAACGGCTCAGTGCGTGGAGGTTCAGCCATTTCAGCCAGAAACAAAGCAGAGGTAACGTTAGAGCACACTACGGTCTATGGAAACACTATCTCCACCACAAACTTCCCTGGCGGCGCGGCCGTTTTTCTTGAAAGCAATGCTAATCTAAATTGTAACCACGTTGCATTTGGCGATAACTTAAACACCCAGACGAACTCGGTGAGAAACCTCCTTCGCTTTGGTCCCGCCACCTTCGGTGTGCCCATCTTCACCATCGCAGATGACACTACCGCACCCGCTACTAGCCGCGTCCCTGCTCTCCATCTCAAGCCACTCCAGGACAGCGGCGGCCTAGCTCACACCTGCCCTCCAGAGGGAAATAGCCCGGTGGTCAACGGTGGCTATAGTATCTTTGCTGGCTCTCCGCTTACAGATGCCCGTGGCTTTGCCCGCAAATATGGACCAAGGGTAGATGTAGGTGCCTACGAGCTTGGCTCGTTTGTCACAGGAACGATGAATCCGCCCGTTGATAATGATAACGACGGCATGGACGATCATTGGGAGGAATACTACGGCCTCCTGTTTGAGGCCCCTGGCGATGATAACGATAACGATAATCTAACCAACCTAGGCGAATACCTCAGCCAAACGGACCCCACATCGTTTGACAGTATTGTTCCCACGAAGATTATCAAACTTGAGGAAGTGCCAAACAACGCAGGCTACTCACTGACCTTCAGCTCTTCACCGGGCATTGCCTATGAGGTTTGGTATTCACCCGATCTCTCAGCCAATAGTTTTATCTATCTTTTCACCACCAACGGCAGAGCCCAAGCTGATGAAACGCAAGCGATCATTGCCCCCACAAGCTACGGCTCTGGTACGAAAGCCTTTTTCCGAATCCAGCGTCCTTAATTTCCTTGAGGCTGAATTTTTGGGTGCCACTCAGGCAGCAAGCTATCATTATAGAAAAATGCTCATCGGTCAAAAAGTCTGATGATTCATTGGGTTGATGCCGTTTTGACATTTTCGTGATATTGCATGGCATAATCGAACCTAGACTTGCCACGGCACTTATTTAATGAAGGATACACCAAGCATGAGCGCACAATTTAGTAAAACATTCTGCACTGCAGTGGTTCTCTGTTTCCTGATCGTGCCTAGCGTCGTGCAGGCAAAGGGGCTTGAGTGGAAACTCAGCAAGTCAGCCGTGACGGATAAGAAACTCAAACCCGTCTCAGGCTCGGCAGGGGTGCTTGCCAACGTTGCGGATTGGGACGAGGTAGATGCCCTGAAGTTCGATGGTAAACAGTTCGTGTCACTCCCAGAAAAAGACGCCCGGGGGATACCCACGGAGCAATTCACGGTCACCGCTCGCGTGCGTGTGGATGCCCCTCACCGCTGGGGTGGGGTGGTAACATTTTCCCAAGACAATGGTGCCTACGAGCGCGGATGGATTCTTGGTTTCACCAATGATCGTTTTTCTTTTAAGTTCTCTAACGGCGGTGCGTTTCAGCGGCTGAACGCATCCAGTGCCATTCCTATGGGAGAGTGGGTCACTCTAACGGCAAGTTACGATGGTCAGGTGGCGAGACTCTATCAAGACGGTCGTCAAGTCGGCATGTCCGCCGCCAAGGGGAAAGTAATCCTTCCCGATATAGCAACGCCATTCGTCATCGGCGCCTACAAGGATAAAGACGAGTTCTTCGGCATGAAAGGTGCTGTGGAGTCCGTCAAAATCACCCCACGGGCGCTGACCGCTGCTGAGGTGCGGAAACTGGCAGGTGCCCGCCCATCACTGACGTTTTCCGTGCGTCCCCACTTACGCTTCGTAAGCAAAGATCAAGCCAAGGTGAGCTGGAGTAATTCCACCCCCGGCATAGCAACCGTCGCTTACGGGTTGAGTAAGAAAAACCTTGATCAAAGGGCCACCTCCAGCAGTGATGGAAATAGCCACAGCGTGATGCTAAAGAACCTTCAGCACGGTCAGAAGTATTACTACCGCATCGGCATGACCATCAATGGTAAGCGTGTTATGGGCAGGATACACGAGTGCGATAATGCTCTGAACTATCTGCCCCCTCTGATCGCAGCATCAGTTAGCCCAGATGCCACTAATGAACGTTATTTGCAAAATGTGTTAGAGCAAATCAAAGACCAACCAGCGGGCTATGCGATGGTGCTGGGGGTAACTAATGGTGATCTTACACTGGCACTGGCAAAGGCAAGTAAGCTGAACGTATTTGCCATAGATTCTGATCCCAAACGCATTGATGCACTGCGCGAGCGCGCTTATCGTTTGGGCATCTATGGCCGCCGCATTACCACGATGTTAGTGCAGGACAACCTTCCCGTCACAGGCTGCATGGCAAACCTCATCATCTCCGAGCGAGCCTTAGCTGGTGAGCCGTTGCCAGTTTCAGAAACAGAAGCCCTCCGCTTGCTCCGCCCCACGGGTGGTGTCATCGCCATGCCTAACAATGCCAGCGCAAAAAAATGGGCAGCTGCATCACTCAAGCCAAGTGGCGATCTCTTAGTGCACCGGCGTAAGAAACTCCCCGGTAGTGCTGACTGGTCACACCAGTATGGCACCGCAGGAAACGCCACCTACACGGGCGAGGAAATGGGAGGAGCCAAGGTCGTGTCTGACCTGCGCCTTCAGTGGTTAGGTAGGCCAGGTGCGGACTTCAATATTGACCGTCAGCCGCGCACCTCCGCGCCGCTCTCCGTCAATGGCAGGGTGTTCCACCAGGGGATGAATCGCATCATCGCACTGGATGCCTTTAATGGTGCCGTGCTGTGGTCGATGGAAGTTCCTGATTTCCGCCGGCTCAACGTCCCTCATGATTCCGCTAACTGGTGCGCCGATGAAGAGCATCTCTACATGGTGGTGGAGGAAAACGCCTGGGTAGTCAGCGCCGTCACGGGTGAGGTGGTAAAATATCTTCAGATTCCCACCAAGATGCGTGAGTCACATAACTGGGGATTCATCGCCAACGAAGGTGACATTCTGATAGGATCAAGCGTCAAGATGGGGGCGCAGTTCAAGGACTTCTGGGGCTCCGCGCGTTGGTTTGACCAAGTGGGAAAATCCCACGCCATCACACAAGTCTGTAGCGATAAAATCTTCGGCTATAACAAAGGCTCATGGAAAGGCGGCTGGGCTTACGGCAAAGGGGTGATTATTAACAGCACCATCAGCCTCAAGGATGGGAAACTTTACTTCCTTGAAAACCGCGACCCCAAGTGGACGAAGGCACCCACGGGAAGAATATCAGATAATGCGCTGTGGATGGATCTTTGGGCTGTATGTCTTGATGCCAAGACTGGGAAAAAACGTTGGGACGAGAAGATTCCTGCCTTCGAGCACATGAATGCCAAGCGAGGATTTATCCAATCCGCTTATGGGATGGTTTCTGAACAAGGATACCTAACAGTTTTCTCTGAGTCGGTGCTCACTGATGGCAAATTCAAGGGAGGCGGGCAGTTTGTTTACCATCTGTTCAGCAATAGCATGGGCCGCAAGCTCTGGTCTCAAAAAACTGGCTGGCGGCACAATCACCACGGTGCGCATATTAGCCATCCAGTTGTTAGGGAGAGCACCGTGTTTACTGATCCCTACACGGTGGATCTTAAAACGGGCAAAGTACTTGCAGAACGCCTAGCGCACCGCAAAAAATGCCCAACCCCCGTGGCTTGGAAAAACGGTCTGATGTTTCGCGGCACCGCGCCAGAGTCCGGCAGCATTACGCTGGTGATGTGGGATAAGGAAAAGAACTCGCTCAGCGGATGGAACCGATTGCGCCCGAACTGCTGGCTGAACTCACTGCCCACCCAAGGTGGCTTGATTATGCCTGAGGGCGGGGGAGGTTGCTCATGCGGCGGCTGGATGGAAACGTCTGTCGGTTTCTTGCCGGTTAGAAACAACGAGTCATCCTCTAAATAATTCACTTTTTTCATTCTAACAAATCATGCGTCATTCATTTCTCATCACCGCGCTTACTTTTGTGACAGCACTCTCTGCCGTCGCTGAGTGGCCGATGTATCGCGCCAACGTGCGCCGCAGTGGAGTCACTACGGAGTCGCTAAGGTTTCCTCTTTCTTCCGCATGGGAGCACAATGCACCTGCGCCAGAGCAAGCATGGACTGGCCCGGCGAAGTGGGACGCTTACTCCGGGAATAGCGGGTTGCAGTCGATGCGGAATTTCGATCCATGCTACTACGTCACGGGGCGGAACAATCTCGTTTTTTACGGCTCATCAGCGGATAATGGAATCCACTGCATGGATGCCTCTAACGGAAAAGAGAAGTGGGTGTTTTTCACAGATAGCGCAGTGCGCCAGCCGCCGACGCTCTACCAAGATCTTGCCATTGCTGGCTCCGATGACGGCTACGTGTATGCCATCAATATCAAAGACGGCACACTTGCGTGGAAACTTCTTGCCGCTGTGAAAGATCACCGCATCCCGAGCAATGGGAAGTTGATCTCCCTCTGGCCAGTGCGGACAGGTGTCACTGTGCTGGGGGATAAGGCATACTTTGCAGCCTCGCTCACGCCGTGGGAGAGCACGGTGCTGTGGTGCGTTGATCCTTCTACCGGAAAAGTGGGGGCTGCGGGTACGTGGCGCAAGGAGTTGAAAGGGGTCACGCTGCAAGGAGCTTGCCTTGCTGGGCAGGGGAAGTTGTTTGTGCCACAAGGCCGTAGTGCTCCACTGGTTTATAATCTAACCGATGGCAAACCGCTCGGCAACGTCGGCAAGGCGGGTGGGGTTTTCTGTTTGCTTGATGAAAGCGGCAGACTCATCGCGGGGCCGCAGAATCAGCGGAGCAAAGACGATCAAATCCGCGTGCTTGACCCCGCAACCAACCAACATCTCATCACCTTCGGAGGCGCTACCCGAGTAGTCATTGCAGGTGATTTTGCCTGCGTGCAAAACGGCCAAAAGCTGCGCTGCTTCAACTATCGTAAATTCAACGAGATCAAAGCCCAACAGGTAGGGCTCAACGCCAAACTAAAGCCGCTGCAAAAACAACTCGCCGAACTTAAAAAACAGGCAGCAGAGGAAAAAACCGAAGAAAAAGAAGCTGCCGTCAA
>JBMYYO010000110.1:5723-11090 GCA_049609505.1 Akkermansiaceae bacterium
AAGCCCAGATCACAGCACTGAACGCTGAGTCCAGCGGGCAGAGCAAAGCACTTGCTAGCTGCGAAAAATGGCTGATAGATTTCTCCACTCCACACGATCTCATCGTCGCAGGGAACACACTCATCGCGGGGTTAGACCGTGAAGTGCGTGCGCTTGATCTTGAAACAGGCAAGGTCATCTGGTCAGCCCCGATCATTGGTCGCGCCATGGGGCTTGCCGCGATTAACGGGCGACTCTATGTTTCCTCTGATCAAGGAAAAATCCACGCCTTTGCCGCACCCAAGTAACCATGATACCACGTCGAGCCATTATTTTGTTTCTCGTCTGGCTAGTCTCCGCCACTGGCTGGGGCTGCCAAGTGCCAGTCTTCCGCTACGCGCTTGAGCGATGGACAGCGGAGAGCTACCGCATGATTGTCATGCACCGTGAGCCGCTCACGGAAAGTTTGCAGAAAAAACTTATCGATCTCCACGGCAAGCTTGATGGGAAAACTCCCATCGCCAACGTCTCGTTAGAAGTTGTGGATGTTTCCAAACTCAGTGAGCAAGCGCGGTGGTCACTGCCTGATGTCGATGCCATGCAGTCCGATCCATGGTTGGTGCTCGTTGGTCCAAAAGGAAACGAACCAATTTATTCAGCCCCCTGCACTCCTGCCGCGATAGATCAGGTGTTAGACTCTCCAGCCCGCCGCAAGTGGGTGGAGCGCATCACTTCTGGTGCGTCCGTTGTCTGGGTAGTGATGCCTAAGGATGGCGATACGGCAACTTTGCCTAAGCTGGAAAAAGCCCTCGCTGCCGCCGAGAAAGAAATCGTTCTGCCCGATGGCATTATGCGTCCTGAGGATCTCAAAGATGTGGAAGGCGAAATTGATCTGGAAGATGTTCTGCGCTCACGTATTCCCTTGAAAATTAGCTTTGAAGTGATGACATTGGACACCTCAGATCCAAGAGAAGCAGCCTTCGCCGCGATGCTCCGCCAAGGAACTCCCAAGGAAATGTTAGATGAAACTCTCGTCGTGCCGCTGTTCGGCCGAGGTAGGATGCTTCAGCCGCTCCCAGCTAGCCGAATGAACAATGAACTCATCCTCGCTGGTTGCCGTTACCTCTGCGGAGCTTGTTCATGCCAAGTGAAAGATCAGAACCCAGGCCGCGATATCGTGATCCAAGAAGACTGGAGCAAGCACCTGCAAGACGGCTTGGTTGTGATCGAAAAAGCACTGCCTCCACTCGAGGGAGTGGGAGAGATCACAGACCTGACTCACTCAGCTAAAGGTGATCCTCTTGTAAAATCTGCCGATGAAGTAGAGGGTGCCTCACTGAAACCCAAAAGAAGTCTCGTAAAACCATTTATCATGGCTGGCGGCATGCTGTTCATCATTCTAACCATTGGCTCCATGATCGTAAAACGTATGATGGCTAAGAAATAATCCATGACGACTCCACGGCTCATTTTTTCAGAAATTAAACATCGGCGGGCAGCTTTCTTAGTGGCCTTGCTCGTTGTGAGTGGCGTTGTGTTTTCACTGCTTGCCATTCTTTCCTCCCTGCATCGGTTTGATCAGGAAACGGATAAGCGTTTGGCGGAGCTTGAGGCAGCTACTGAGAAACGGATGACGGGATTGGAAAATAAAATCCGAAAGTCGATGAAAGGGCTGGGCTTCAACGTGCATATCTACCCAGAGACTCAAGACCTCAGCAAAGTGTATGAGCAAGGCTATGCTACCGAAACCATGCCGCAGTTCTATGCTGATAAACTCGCCGCATCTGGCGTGGTGACAGTGAACCATCTCCTGCCCAGACTTTCTCAGCGGGTGCTCTGGAAGGAGCAAAAACGCACCATCATCCTCATCGGCATCCAAGGCCAAGTTCCAATTGCACACCGCACACAAAAGAAACCCATCATGCTCCCAGTAAAACCAGGGGAAGTTGTGTTAGGCTACGAGCTGCACCAATCTCTCGGCCTCAAGGTGGGGGAGAAGGTTGTGCTAAATGGGAAACAATTCACCGTCTCAAAAGCACACCCGCAGCGTGGGAGCCTGGATGATATCACCGCGTGGATCGCTCTTGGCACAGCGCAAGAGATGCTGGGTAAACCAAACCAGATCAACGCCATCCTCGCGCTTGGCTGTAACTGCGCTACGGTGGACAGGCTCGGAGAAATCAGAAAAGAAATAGGAGCTATCCTGCCCGGCACTCAGATTATCGAGGTGGAGAGCAAGGCACTCGCACGCGCTGAAGCAAGGAACAAAGTAGGTGCAGATGCCGCTGCCAGTAAGAAAGCTGTGATCGAGACTCGCCAAGCCGCCCGCAGTGAGCGTGAGCGTTTTACCGCCATTCTCGTTCCCCTCGTTCTACTAGGTGGGCTGATTGGCGTGGCCGCACTTTGTTTCTTAAATACCCGCGTGAGGGAAGGGGAGCTTGGCACGCTGCGGGCGATAGGTTTTTCTTCCGCAAAGGTTGCCCAGCTCGTTCTTGGGCGCGCATTTTTGATAGGCCTCTTTGGTGTTTTGTTAGGTATAGCCGTCGCTATGGTCTTTCAGTATCAGGTGGCATCAGATGTGCTGCTAGCGCTGCTTGTTTGCGCGCCTGTTCTTACTCTTGCTGCCGCTTGGTTGCCCGCTCTTGCGGCGATGCAGCGTGATCCATTAGACTCCATCCGCCACGATTAAACACACCATGTCTGACTCATCATTACAGATCAAGCAACTGGCAAAGAGCTACACCACGGGCGCCTCTAAGGTCGCTGCCTTGGCTGATGTGTCACTCAGCGCGGCAGGGGGAGATTTCTGCGCTCTGCATGGCTCCAGTGGCAGTGGTAAATCCACCTTGCTCTATGCCATTGCGGGGCTACTTACGCCAGACGGTGGTGATATCACGCTGAATGGTAAGGAGCTTACGCCTATGAGCCAGTCACAGCGCACGCAGTTTCGCGCAGAGCATATCGGATTAGTCTTTCAGGATTTCCGGCTCGTTCCCTATTTATCAATTATCGATAACGTGCTGTTAGTAGGTGGTGATCGCACGAAGGCAGAAAGTTTGTTAGAAACTATGGGGTTGAAAAACCGACTGCATCACCGCCCATCACAGCTCAGTGCAGGTGAGCAACAACGCTGCGCCATCGCACGCGCTCTGATTAATGATCCTGAACTTGTGCTTGCCGATGAACCGACTGGAAACCTCGATGCGGAGAACTCAGATATCATCCTCAAGGCACTTCAGCAGTGTGCCAGCTCTGGGAGAATTGTCATCATGGCAACCCACGATCCCACCGCCGTGCAGGCAGCAACAAGATCCATAGAGCTAGCCAATGGGCAGATTGTAAACGCGTAATTTTTTAGACAGATTCCATGAACGTATTATTAAAAGGACAACTCCAAGTGGCGGCTGGCAAGACTGGCGTGGAGGCGGAGACTGCCGATGGCGATACCATCCGCACCGTCATCGAGCGCACTGCTGGGGCGTTAACAAGCGAGGCGCGGGCTCTTATCCTCGATGATGCGGGTGCTGTGCGTGCATCATTGTTTGTCGCGATCGATGGGGAACATACCCGCGATCTTGATCAAGCGGCTACGGCAAACGAGCTGCTTCTCATGCCGCCGATGGCAGGAGGCTAGCAATGTTAAATGGTCAATTTGGAATGGTGAATTACTCTGATTATTACACTTGGCAGCAGGACGTGACAGGTTTCTCGGCAGAGGCTCAGGATGTTTTGAAAAATTCGACGGCGCTCGTTTCCCGCGTCGGCGGTCTGGGTGGCCCGTTGGCATTTTCATTGGCAGCGGCAGGCGTTGGGAAGATCATTTTAGCCCACGCAGGGGAACTGCGGCCTGATGACCTGAATCGGCAGATTTTGATGACGCATGAAGGCTTGGGGGCTGCTCGCCACGAGCAAGCGGCTGAGACGTTGCTCCGTTTCAATGCTGACCTCGAAGTTGTTAGCGTGGGGGAAAACATCACAGAAAACAATGTCACTGAGCTGGTTGGGCAGTCCGATATTGTCTTTGGCTGTGCACCGCTTTTTGAAGAGAGATTGCTTATGAACCGAGAATCGGTGGCGCAGGGGAAGTTCTTTGTGGATAGCGCGATGTATAATACCGAGGGACAAGTGCTTGCTGTGCGGCCTGGTGTTTCCAGCTGCCTTGCTTGTCTAACACCCACGCCCCCTGCGGGCTGGAAACGCCGCTTTCCCGTGCTCGGTGCTGTTTCAGCGATGGTGGCTCAGATTGGTGTGTTAGAGGGAATTAAGCTACTTACCGATTACGCGCCAGCACAGACGAATACGTTGATTCATATGGACACCTCATCCATGAAGTTGTCAAAAATCTCTGTCACACAGAATCCCGATTGCCCACATTGTTCCCCCAGTCACTAACTGATGAAAAAACCGATAGTCATATTTTCAGTCCTCCTGCTCGTGTTAGCTGGGTTGTTTGTTCTGCTGGTAAAACACGACCCGCCAGTGGACAATAAAACGGACGAGTTGACGGTGCATTGCGCTGCTGGGTTACAGAAGCCTGTTAGGGAAATTGCCAAGCAATACGAGGAAGAGTTTGGCACTCGTATCAAGTTGAATTTTGCTGGCTCAGGCGTGCTGGAATCGCAGCTCAAAGTCGCAGGTGGTGATATTTTTATTCCTGCCGATGTGTCATATATCGAGCGCACACGCGCCGATGGCTTGGTAAATGAAGCCATTGCGCTAGCGGAACTTCGCGCAGTAATCGTGGTAGCAAAAGGGAACCCAAAAGGAATCAAGAGTTTATCTGATTTGAAACAACAGGGCATCCGTCTATGCGTCGCTGAGCCTTCTGCAGCGGTCGGGAAATTTGTCAAAAAAGTGCTGACGCGTTCAGGTGATTGGTCCGGATTACAGCCGCAAGTCGTGGTCACTCAGCCTACTGTTAACGGCGTGGTGGAAACTGTCTCCACCCATTCAGTTGATGCCGCTTTGGCGTGGGATGCCGTTGCTCTGCAATCGGCCGATGTTGACATCATTCGTGTTCCTATTTTTGAGAAAAGCCCTCGCCATGCTACCGTTGGCGTACTCAAGAATGCCACCACACCAGCGGCACTGCACTTTGCCCGATATCTCTCGTCAAAAAACAAAGGACGGAAGGTGTTTGCTAACCATCGGTTCACTGTGCCAGCCCAAGCTGACTCATGGGCTGATGTGCCAGAGCTCACACTTTTCTCTGGCTCCATGCTCAAGCCCGCTATTCAGGATCGCATTCGTGAGTTTGAAAAACGTGAAGGATGCCGGGTGAAAACGGTCTTTGAGGGCTGCGGCACTCTGGTTGGGATGATGAGAGCCGGCTCAGAACCATCGGCGTATTTTTCCTGTGATTCGAGTTTCCTAGACGACGTGCAGGAT
>JBMYYO010000110.1:11100-11312 GCA_049609505.1 Akkermansiaceae bacterium
GGTAAGATTGTTACCTCAAACGTAATTATCCTGCTGGTGCCGAAGGGAAATCCGAAAAACCTAACAAGCCTAGAGTCGTTAACGAAAAGCGGGCTTAAAGTAGGCGTCGCAGATCCCCAAAAAAGCGCTCTGGGAGATCTTACCCAGAAAATGTTAGATAAACATTCTCTCTCTGGCAAAGTACAGCCGAACATCGTGGTGCTCGCTAGCAA
>JBMYYO010000111.1:0-11209 GCA_049609505.1 Akkermansiaceae bacterium
GAACTTACCATCTCCTCGATTTAAAAACACACAGTTGCGCTCGTTGCCGCTGAAGGATTTCCCTTCATGTGCCAAGCGGTTTACCTTGCTGATATTCGCGACGTAGCCATCCTTGCTGGAGGTTGCAACAGCGAGTTCTTTTTCGTTGAGAGGAGCCTGCGACATGACCTGTCGCCACCAGACACTTCACAAGTCATCCGGCTGCTTGCCGGTGATAAAACCATTCGCAACTAACAGATCGTCCCAGCCATCGTTATTGATGTCGGGAGCAAGGGACGCCCAGCTCCATCGCCCGACGGTGATACCCGCATCATCTCCTGCGGGGCTAAATACTCCCTTGCCCTTACTTGTGTATAGTGAGTTTCCTTTGGCGAGGGTTTGAAACTGTTTGACGATACCATCCGAGGCACCTTTTTTGAAGTCCTGCTGTCGGGTCACTCTACTGCCAGCTGAGGAAAACATGTTACACACATGGATGTCAGGCCAGCCGTCACCATTGAAGTCGCCTGCGCACACGCCCATGCTGAGCTCCTGTGAACTCAGTCCACTAGGTGATGTTTGCACTGAGAACTTTCCATCGTCGTTCCGGTAGTAATTATTACCACCGAAGTCATTGGCAACGTAGAGATCTTGATCACCATCGTTATCCCAATCCTCCCACATGGCCGCGTAAGTGAACCGATTGTTTTCTTGGTTCAGTCCCACGCTTTGGGTCACATCCTCAAAATTGAGCTTCCCGAGATTTCTAACGAGTGAGTTTTGGCCACCATTGCGAGCGTCATACACGGGATGTGGCACAGGGATGTTTCCCTGCACGGAGTGTTGCCCCTCTTTCACGGTCTGACTGCCATAGTAGCGGCAGGCGTAGATATCGACGGAACCGTCACGGTCGTAGTCGGCGGCGCACAGGCTATAAGAATAGGCAATTTCGCGATGGAGTTTCTTGAGTTGAAACTTCTTACCTTGGTCATTTTCAAGGATGGCAAGCCCGGCAGCGCTCGCTAGTGCCATGTCCTGATCGCCATCGTTATCAAAGTCCACAAACAGTGCGCAGGTGCTGTTATCGTGGAAATCGACGCCCCACTCAGCGGCGCGATTCACAAATGTGCCATCGGCTTGTTGGATAAACAGAGAGTTCGGTAAACCGCCAAGCTGGCAGAGGTAAAAGTCTTCTCGTCCGTCACCATTGACGTCTGCGACACTGACGCCACTGAGGGCAAAAAACTCAGGCTTCGAGG
Source organism: Akkermansiaceae bacterium (assembly GCA_049609505.1). Classification (GTDB taxonomy): domain Bacteria; phylum Verrucomicrobiota; class Verrucomicrobiia; order Verrucomicrobiales; family Akkermansiaceae; genus Oceaniferula. The sequence goes on from JBMYYO010000111.1 coordinate 1,239, forward strand.
CACGCTCGGCACGCGGAAGCCAGTGGTTTGCACCTCTTTTGATGAGATCCGTGTCGCTCTTGGTCAGTCGAATCAGAGAGTTGGTTAGATCCTGATAAAGTGGTTGGGTTGCCTGCAAGCGTGATTCTCCTGCTAGAGTGCCCGTGAGGCTGACGAGCTTGACGGTGTCGTTAGTGGATGACCAGGTTGCCTGCCATTCGGTATTGATTTCGCGCAGGCCTCGGGGAGTTTGAATAAAAATGGCAACAAGCTGCCGCGTACTGAAGTCGGTTTCCGACGACCCTATTTTCCGGGTTTCGATGATCTTAAATTTGGTGCGTAGCACCCTGCCGCCCCAGTGATCTTTGAGCGTTTCCAAACTCGTCAGTATTGTGGCAGAGGGGACACTGCCACGGCGTGACGATAATTCTATCCCACCAGGTGCAGGCTTCCACTGCACATCGGGAACTTCAATCTTCACCTGAAGCCGCTCTGCGAGTTCGGCATTGAGATCTTCCTTGGATAGACTCCCCGAGAAATACTTGCCGATATGCTTCAATACTCCACCAGCTTGTGAAGATAGCTGCTCGAGCCGATCCAGCGGTGCCGCTGATCCGCTACTGACAAGTATGGATGCGATGAGAAGGGGGTAGAGCCGTGACATGATCTTACGGATGATTGTGGAAATAGCTCCTCATAGTGCAATAAAAAACACCACGGAAGCATGAGCCACCGTGGTGTTTGAAAAATGCGTTTGCGAGGAATTACTTCCGGCGGCGAAGGATTAGGGCAAGACCACCGAGGCCGAGAAGTGCGGCGGAGCTAGGCTCGGGCACTGGCTCAATATCTAGACGAACGTTATCAACGCGCACCTGACCGCCATTGGTATTGATCACGAGGAATACGTTGGAAGAAGCAGTATCGACTGTTCCCATGACAACATAGTCCGCCCAAGTTCCGCCAGCTACGGCACCGGATTGCTGTGTGCCACCAATCAAGCTGCTTCCAAGTGACGGGTCAGCATTGTCACGAATATCGAAATCGAAACTCGGTGAAGCGTTTTGATTGACTGCGGCTAGGGTGAGTGTGAAAACATCGCCTGGGTTAATGGTTCCCCCTACGGCGGTAGCAATATCTTGTGTGAAAGAACCGCCATTAAGGTTTCCTGTTGCACCACCTTGGAGGAATCCGAATGCGGCACCGTCGGTTCCTGCGGGAGGTGTCGCATCGGCCTGCATCCCTTTACTGCCATAGGCATTCCAGTCCGCTGGTGTGTTATTATTCCAATTCCCTGGAGCAGGAACACCAGCACCATTTTCAAAGGAATGGTTATTGATGGATACGGATGCGGCCTGAAGTGTCAGGCCGGATGCCAAGAGGCATAGTGTTGTTATTATCTTTTTCATGATGTGTGTGTGTTGCGGGGGCAAATTATTTTTTGCGGCGTAGGATCAGTGCAAGACCACCTAGGCCGAGAAGTGCAGCGGAGCTAGGCTCAGGAACCTGCACAAGATCTAAGCGAACATTATCGATACGCACCTGACCACCTGTTCTTTGGATAACCAAAAGAGCTATTGGAGAGTCTGTATCCACTGTTCCTGTCAAGACAGCATCGGTGTAGATTGGGTTGTCAGGCAGCAAAGTGGTGGAAGTAACAGGGCCACCAATCAGGCTGGCGCCAAAATCATCTTGGATATCAAATTCAAAATCAGGTGCTCCATTTTGATCCGTTGCCGCTACAGTAAGCGTAAATACGTCACCTACTGATACACTGTTACCAAGGATGGAACCTGTGATATTTTGTGCAATAGAACCTGTTTGGATAAACACAACAATGTCACCATCATTGCCAACGGCTCCCTCGCCAGTTGTGTTCTGTAACCCAATACCACCTGGCGATGTCCAGCCATCAGGTGTATTGTTGTTCCATACTGTGGCAGGGGGTGCAGGAGGAAGTCCTGCTCCTGTTTCAAAGGAATGGTTAGTAATGCTCACTGAAGCTGCTTGCAATGATGCTGCAGAAACTAATGCGGTGATTGTTATATAGAATAATTTCATTGTTCTAATATTTGGGTTTAGTGTGTGTTTTAGAGGTTGGTGTACAGCCCTACCCAATGAATCATCAGGAGACTGATGGGCACTTTAGAACAGAGCACAACGACAGAGCAATGCTTTTTTCTGATTTCTGCCCTTCCACTTGTATAAAAAAACATTGCCAACAACACCCAACCAAGGCAGCATCTCCTCCGTCTGGACGATGTGGCAGCTCGCGGATTATGTTTCCGCCACCTTCTGCCTATCGTGAAACTTATCTCCTAGGGCTAGCGAATTTGATCGCCCCGTATGGACATCTGTTTCCCCCTCAAGTGTTTTTGGCACGAGAATTTCCACACGAAATGTCTCTGCTAGTTAACCAGAGGCATCATCCATTCCCCCGTTCTCGGTTCATTGATTGCTATTAGGTATTGTTTTACCGGCAGATCAATTCCGGAGAACCCCACCAATCTATTTTAATTTATGAGTGATTCCACACCACAGGAAACCCAGCCAGATCTCCCGCTGACTGACACACCCGCTGCCGCCAAAAAGACGGCTAAAAAAGCTGCCAAAAAAACGGCGAAGAAAACCGCTAAAAAGGCGGCCAAAAAAGCAGCGAAAAAGACTGCCAAGAAAGCAGCTAAAAAAGCCACACGCAAAACAGCGGCAACTAAAGAAAGCCCTCAACCTCCGCAGCAGGAAGAGCCTAAGCAAACTGATGCCGCACCTGCTAAGCCAGAGCCTACTCCTGCCAAGACGGAGCCAGCACCAGCTAAGTCCGAACCCGTCGCAGAAGCTACTCCTACTCCTTCTGCCTCTCCCCCAGCCCCTGAAGACCAGCCTAAGATTGGTCGAGTGAAAGGATTGGGTCGGGTCAAGAAACCTAAAAACCGCGACTCTGCACCACAAGCAGACGCAGCTCCTCAGCAAGGCAATGATGAATCAGCCACCCCGAACAAAGGTAGAAAACAACACCAGCAAGGGAAACAGGGCCAACAAGGACAAAACCACCAGCATGGCCAGCAAGGTCAGGGGAAAAAGAAGCGCACTAAAAACAACCGTAATAATCGCAACAACAGAAACAACCAAGGCGGCCGCGAGAAGCGCGAACGCAAACCGATTGTCTTCAGCAGTGAACCGGTGGAAGTCAATGGCATGTTAGAGTTAGCGCCTAAAGGTTTCGGGTTCCTCCGCGTGCCTGAGAAAAATTTCATTCAGTGCAAGAAAGACGTCTTTGTCACTCCGGATTTCGTTCGCAAGTATGGACTGCGCGCTGGTGTTTGGATTCACGGCACCTCACAGGAAGGTCCCCGCGGACCACAGCTCACCGCGCTTAGCTCGATCAATGAGATCGAGCCAGATGAGGCGTTTAAGCTCCCTCACTTTGAAGAACTCAAGGCGGTAAACCCAAGCCGTAGAATCGCTTTTGAGTCCACGCCCGATCGTTTCACCACTCGGGTGTTAGACATCGTTTCACCAGTTGGCCGAGGTCAGCGTGGATTGATTGTTTCCCCGCCTCGTTCGGGAAAAACAACCCTCCTTCTGCACATGGCCGAAGCGATCCGTGAGAAATATGACGAATCGATTCACCTCATTGTGCTGTTAGTCGATGAGCGACCTGAGGAGGTCACTGAGTTCAAACGTTGCCTGCCTGGTGCGGAAATTTACGCCAGCTCAAACGACGATGGAGCCAAAAACCATACCCGACTCTCTGAGATGTGCATCGAGCGCGCCAAGCGCCTTGTCGAAGGTGGCAAGGATGTGCTTATCCTGATGGACTCCATCACCCGTCTAGCCCGCGCCTACAACCGCGGTGGCGGAGGAGGAGGAGGCGGTGGCAATAAACGTGGTAAAAACCGCGGTTACCAATCCGGTGGTATCGTTGCTGGTGCTCTGGAAATGCCGCGCCGTCTGTTCGCCGCAGCGCGTGATACTCGCAACGCCGGCTCACTTACGATTCTTGCCACGGCACTGATCCAGACCAACTCCCGCGCGGACGAGGCTATCTTCCAGGAGTTCAAAGGAACTGGTAATATGGAGTTGGTGTTAGATCGCCGCATCGCTGAGCAATATATCTACCCCGCGGTGGATATCTTTAAGTCAGGCACCCGCCGTGAAGAGCTTATTATGGCGGAGCACTTGCTGCATAAAATCCACCTGATCCGCCGAGGTCTCTCTGGCCACCGCCCAGATGAAGCCATGGAGCGCTTGTTGTTTTTCCTCAAAAAATTCCCCAACAACGCTCAGATGTTAATGGAGATCAAGGGGTAATTAAATTAGTGATTTGTCATTCGTAATTTGTGATTAACATGAACACTGAACTTACACGGAATTTTTCCATTATTGCCCACATCGATCACGGCAAAACAACACTGTCTGATCGCTTAATGCAGTTCACCAAAACAGTGGCGGAGCGGGACCAACAGGACCAACTGTTAGACGCTATGGATCTGGAGCGCGAGCGGGGCATCACTATTAAATCCCACCCGGTCACGATGTATTACAAGGCCAAGGATGGGATTACCTATCAGCTCAATCTACTTGATACACCGGGGCACGTTGACTTTTCTTATGAAGTATCACGCTCCCTCGCTGCGTGTGAAGGCGCACTATTGATCGTGGATGCCGCGCAGGGTGTGGAGGCACAGACCATGGCGAACCTCCACCTTGCCAACGAGCAAGAGCTAGCGATCATCCCGGTGATCAATAAAATCGACCTCCCCTCTGCGGACCTGCCAAAAGTTCACAAACAGTTAGAGGATATTATTTGCATTCCTGCTGAGGAAGCCATCCCTGCATCGGCAAAGAATGGGATTGGCATTGAGGATATTCTTGAGGCCGTGGTGGAGCGCATTCCCCCACCGGTAGAGAATGAGGATAAACTTCTGCGTGCTTCTGTTTTTGACTCCGTTTATGATGCCTTCCGTGGTGTCGTTTCTTACGTGCGCGTGGTTTCAGGCACCATGAAACGAGGCACACGCATCAAGCTCTTCCACACACCCAAGACCTACGAGGTGAAAGAAGTAGGCGTGTTCACCCCCGGCATGAGCAAGCGGGATGAGCTGGTGGCGGGAGACGTTGGCTACGTCATTGCCAACATGAAGTCCGCTTCTGAGGTGAAAATTGGCGACACCATGACGGACAATACTCATCCGTGCCCTGAGCCGCTTCCTGGTTTCAAAGAAATTCAACCGATGGTTTTCTCTGGTATCTATCCGGTGGATTCATCAGACTTTGAGGCTCTCAAGCTCGCTATGGGCAAACTCCAGATCAACGATGCCGCCTTCACCTGGCAGAGTGAATCATCCGCTGCACTTGGTTTTGGTTTCCGCTGCGGATTCCTTGGTCTCCTGCACATGGAGATCATTCAGGAGAGACTGCGTAGGGAGTTTAACATGGATGTGATCTCCACTTACCCGTCGGTTATTTTTGAAGTCACTAAGACCGACGGCGAAGAACTCATCGTGGATAACCCATGTTTGCTTCCTGATGCGCAAGCGATCCAAGAGATCCGCGAGCCAATTGTTAGAGTCTATATTATGACGCCTGGCGATTACATCGGCGATCTAATGAAGCTCGTCATGGACAAGCGTGGGGACATGGAAAACACTGAGACCATTGACGATGTGCGCGTGATGCTCACCTGCACGCTTCCTCTTTCTGAGATCCTTGTTGATTTCAACGATAAACTCAAGTCTATGACCCGTGGCTATGGCTCAATGGACTATGAACACGCTGGCTACAAGCCGGGCAAACTCGTCAAAATGGACATGCTCATTGCTAGTGAGCCAGTGGATGCATTTGCAACCATCGTGCACCGCGATAAGGCGGAAGGATACGGCAGACACCTCTGCAAAAAACTCAAAGACGTAATTCCACAGCAGCTCTTCGTGGTTGCTATCCAGGCGGCGATCGGCGGCAAAATCATCGCCCGTGAGTCCATCTCTGCGATGCGTAAAAACGTCACCGCCAAGTGCTATGGTGGTGATATTTCACGGAAACGAAAACTTCTTGAGAAACAGAAAAAAGGTAAAGCCAAGATGAAGGCCATCGGTAAAGTGAACATTCCACAAGATGCCTTTATTCGTGTTTTGAAAAACGACTAACATCTACTAAAATGTTAAAACCTCCCCTCCTTCTTCTGCCACCTCTTGTGGCACTTCTCACTTTGGCGTCCTGCGGCACTCAATCTAACAACCTTAAATCCGCATCCAAACCACCCGCCAGCCCAGAACCAAAAGTTTTACAAACTCAACATGGTCTAGCCTCTTGGTATAGTGTGCGCACTAACTTCGGAACCAAGACAGCGAGTGGCAGACCATTCAAAAACCACGGTCACACAGCTGCCCACAAGCACTGGCCAATGGGCAGCAAGGTGCGCGTCACCTGTCTATTCAACGGCAAATCAAAGATCCTCACCATTACTGATCGAGGCCCTTATGTTAAAGGCCGGATCATTGACATCGCGGTGGGCTGCTCCAAGGAACTCGGATTTTATTCCCGTGGAATCACCAAGGTAAAGGTGGAGTTGTTAGAACGCGGCACCTGGAAATATCGCCACCCTAAACGCTAACCAGAGCCCAATTTGGCGCACGCGCTAAGAGCGCAAACAAAGATGAAGAATTCCACCCAGCGCTTGATCTACGTTTTTCTATTAGCCCTAACAATAGCTCTTGGCCTTTTCTCTCGTTCGCACCTTGTTTCCGCTTCTGGTTTCTTTGGTAAATACGCTGGGGATACGCTTTGGGCCTTGGCTGTTTACTGGGCTATCGCTATTGCGTTTCCAGCGTCTCGCACTAGCCGAGTGCTGACCGCCGCCTTGCTCTTCTCACTAGCCATCGAGCTCAGCCAGCTTTACCATGCGGAGTGGATTGATCACATCCGCAGCTATCGGCTCGCGGCATTAATGTTGGGGCATTCATTTCTCTGGAGTGATCTCGTTTGCTACTTTGTGGGTGCCTGTGCGGGTGGGCTTATCGACTTCCGGTTCATCAGGTCACCGAGATTTAACTGACCGAAGCAAAGCACGATTTGCACAGTGATGAGCAGAGCATGTGATGCGTAATAGCGGGTGTGAGATTAGTTTACTACCAACCCAACAACACTACTTGTTATTATGATTCACAAAAAAATCACATCACCCACTGTCCGCGCTGCTTCACTCGTAGCACTCACTCCTCTTCTGGCTCCTCTTCTGGCTCCTCTCAGCCCTCTTGCCTCGGCAGGAACTGAAACGGCATTGCCTGAGCCGGCTCAAGTTTCTGGAGGGTTTGAAAATGTTCGTAGGCCTATCAGCAACCCTACGCTTTTTGATCTCGCCATTCCTCGCACTCAGGTCCGCCCGATTTATCTGCACCAAAACATGCCTAACAAAATTAATAGTTCACTAGGCAAGCTCGACCTTGGCGGTGACTTCACGGTGATGGCGCTTCAGTTTGAGTATGCCGTTAACGAGAGGTTTTCCATCGTAGCGATGAAGGACGGCTACATTGACTTTGACCCCAGCGCAACACTCAGCAACGCAACAGGATTTGCCGATCTAGCGGCGGGGGTAAAGTATGCCTTCATCTTGGACCCCGCCAATCAACTCGCCGTCAGTGGCTCCGCCGTGATAGAGCTACCAACGGGAGATGACGATGTCTGGCAAGGCAATGGGGACGGCGCATTAAGCCTTAATGTTTCTGCGGTCAAACTCACAGGGAATTGGCAGCTCGCTGGGGCGCTTGGCGTGCATTTACCTTTTGATACAGACGATGAATCAACCACCGCATTTGCCTCTGCGCACGTGGGCTACTCCGTGACAGATCGCCTCTACGCTCTCGCTGAGCTGAACTGGTATGGCGTCCTTTCTGATGCTGATGGCAATGCTAACTTCAAAAAACACGTCGGCGGTGCTGTACCTGCGGTGATTGATTTTGAAGGTGGAGACCTTGTTAACTTTGGCGCATCAGATCCAAACAGCAACATTGTCACAGCGGCCGTAGGTTTACGCTACAAGCTCAACAATCGTGTTGATCTTGGTATCGCCTATGAGTTTCCATTAACTGACGAGGAGGATAATTTGATGGAGAACCGTATCACTCTTGATATGGTGGTTACGTTCTGATGCCCAACTGTGTTCATTGCTCTAATCCGCTGGAGGTTTCTCAGGAAGCCTCCGGCTTTTGTTGTACTGGATGTGAGTTTGTTTACCAACTCATCCATGATGAGGGGTTGGAGAATTTTTATGATCTCAAGCGGGAAGACACCCTGGCGCCACTGAGTGATAAGCCGTTCCAGAAGCATGATTTCTCATGGCTTCAGCCCGCATCTAATAACGATGGACTCTGCCGATGGGATGGCTCTCTCCAAGGCATCTCATGCATCGGCTGTGTCTGGCTGGTGGAAAAATTATACATGCGCCACGATGGAGCAGTGCGATGTGATGTGGCGCCCGCCGATGGCGCTATCCATTTAGAATGGCAGGAGGATGTGTTAGACCCTGTAGAGTTTGCCGAGGAGCTGCAAAAGTTTGGATATTTGTTAGGAAAGCAGCGCAGTATCTCTTCCGGCGGCGAGGAGGTGCGGCAGCTAGCGCGCAAGACTGCCGTGTGCGGTGCCTTTGCCATGAATGCGATGGTATTCTCCCTTCCTCGCTACCTAGGAATGCCGGATGACTTTATGTTTGCCGGAATTTTCGAAATGATCGCTATGATTTCCGCCACGCTGGCGATGCTGGTGGGCGGAGCGTGGTTCATCCGCAGGTCATTTCACAGTTTGCGGGCTGGGGTGCTCCACATGGATACCCCTATCGCGCTCGGAGTAAGCACAGCCTACGCGGGCTCGGTATTTGGCTGGTCGCTTGGTTATTTTGACTTGGTCTATTTTGATTTTGTGGCGGTGTTTATTTTTCTTATGCTAGGAGGCCGTTGGATACAAACTGTCGCCGTAGCTCGCAATAGAAATCGTCTGTTAGATCAAACTCCCGTGCCTCGCGCAGTGAAGAATTCCCCTGAGAGAGCTGAGGTGCCACTAGATGCATTAAGCATAGGTGATCACTACGTTTCCGATACAGGACAGACCCTACCAGTGGCCTCCAAGGTGGTTGATGGTGCTGGTGATTTCTCCCTCGAATGGATTAATGGAGAACCTGAGCCTTGCCACTTTTCCACAGGAATGCACGTCCCTGCTGGTGCTATTCTGCTATCGAGATCTGAGCTAGTGTTAGAGGCTAGCCAAGCGTGGCAAGATTCTTTACTGGCCCAGCTCACTGCTGAAGGAAAAACTTCTGACCGATCTTTGTTGTTAGAAAAAATCCTCCGTGTTTATCTGGCCGCCGTTATCACCCTTGGCATCGGAGGGGCGCTTTTTTGGTGGTCCACTGGTAGTGGTGCCGAGCGCGCCTTGCAGGTGATGATCTCTGTGTTTGTGATCTCTTGCCCGTGCGCGCTCGGGGTGGCATTGCCAATGGCTGACGAGCTTGCTTCTTCTGCTATGCAGCGGCTTGGTGTCTTTGTTAGGCAATCGGGGTTCTGGAGTAAAGTGCGGCGAGTGCGCACCTTGTTTTTTGATAAAACAGGAACTCTCACTGGGGAAGTGCCTGAGCTGATAGAGCCAGATCTTTTATCAACTCTCTCTAGGCCGCAAGTAGCGGCCTTGGCAACTATGTGCGCGGGGTCCCCACACCCATTATCGCGTTCTCTTATGCGTGCTCTGGGCACTGCTGGGCAACGCGCCATTGAGCCTGAGGCAGAGCCAGAAGAGATTCCAGGCTTGGGAATGCTCTACCAGCACGGCGGCCATACCTGGTCGCTTGGCAAATGTGGATGGCAGGGAACAAAAGACGAAACGGCCACGGCACAAAGCGATGGCTGTGAGCTGAGGAAAGATGGCTCGCTCATTGCCGAGTTTCGTTTCAGCGAGAGCCTTCGCCCAGACGCCAAAGAGATTATCCAGAGTCTTGCTAACTACAAACC
>JBMYYO010000112.1:0-11176 GCA_049609505.1 Akkermansiaceae bacterium
GCAAAAACCGATTGGCCCTACTTCAAACGAAAGCGACATGCCGTGGAACCGCCCAACAGGCCCCGAAGGCGGCGGAGCACTTGGCGGCCTGATGGATCAGCGCTAGAAACCGTACCGCAGAGGTGGTTTAAAAGCGGTGTGTTGATCGCGCCTTTTGCCTTGGTCTCTTTTCCTGAGACTTCAAAACCTTAACGGTGGTAAGGCTCGCCTCGCTGAATGGTTGCGATGCGATAGAGTTGTTCTAACAAAACAACAAGAGCAAGCTCGTGCTGCAAGGTCAAGGGAGAGAGCGCCCAGACAAGGTCAGCATCATCCCTCAGAGCTGGAGTATGCCCGTCTGACGCGCCAATGAGATAGCTGGCGCGCTTCACTCCACGCATTTCCCACTGGTTGATTTTTCTAGTTAGCTGGTCAGTTGTTAGGCTTTCTCCGCGCTCATCCATGACAATGCGTAAGGTGCCCTGGCTGGCATCTGCTAGGCGCTTGGAAACATCCTCACTGCTGCCGTCTTTGATGTGTTTCAGATCATAGCTCCCGTAGCGTGTGAGACGTTTGAGATACTCCGCTGTGCCCGTCTTTGCATAAGAGAGTGCGGGCTTACCTGCGACGATGATCTGATGTTTCATAAGACGGCTTTTTAGAAACCTCCGTCACGAGTCAATGGACATCGGTCACTTGTGCTGTGGGTGATTATACAATGCGCTCTAGCAGCCACGGGAGAAGATCGCTAATGGCAATGCGCTCCTGCTCCATGCTATCGCGGTGACGTACCGTGACGGTGTCTGTTAGGTCATTGCCGCCTTCATCAGCTTCACCAAGGGTATTGAAATCAATCGCAATGCAGAACGGCGTGCCTACTTCATCCTGGCGGCGGTAGCGGCGGCCAATGGCGGCGGCTTCATCGTAGAAAACATTCATGTGCGGTTGTAGAAGATTTTTCACTTCCTTGGCTTTTGCCACCAGCTCAGGTTTGTTTTTGAGTAATGGCAAAATTGCAGCCTTGATCGGCGCAACGCATGGCTTGAAGCGCATCACTGTCCGTTCATCTTTCTTGCCTCCTTCCTTGGTGAGGTCTTCCACATCGTATGCCTCACACAAGACGGCGAGGATGGTGCGGTCACAGCCAGCAGACGGCTCGACGACGTGCGGGATGAATTTTTCTTTGGTTTCCACATCAAAGTATTCGAGGTTTTTGCCCGAATGCTCTTGGTGTTTTCCAATATCATACGCACCGCGATACGCTACCCCTTCTAGCTCCTGCTGGCCAAACGGGAAATCGTATTCGATGTCGTATGTCTTCTGAGAATAGTGCGCGCGTTCTTCATCTGGAATGTCTAACACATGCAGCTTCTCACGTGGCACACCGATCTCTTCATAAAACGCAAGACGTTTCTCTAACCACTCATCGGTAAGCTTGAGGCCATCGTCAGGGTGGCAGAAATATTCAATCTCCATCTGCTCAAACTCACGTGAGCGGAAAGTAAAGTTCCGTGGGTTGACTTCATTGCGGAATGCTTTTCCTATTTGGGCGATGCCAAATGGGAGTTTCTGCCGCGAGGAATCCAGCACGTTTTTATACTGTACAAAAATGGTTTGCGCTGTCTCAGGCCTTAAATAGGCCACTGCTGCAGGATCGTTGTCAGCGGCAGTTGCTCCCATTTTAGTTTGGAACATGAGATTAAAATCTTTTGGTTCAGTTAGATCACCTCCGCAGTGGGGGCAAGGAGTGATAAGCCCTGTCTCTGCAAGCTGGAGAGTGGCTACATGCTGTAAAAATTCTTGGGTGTTTGTGAGTGTGAGACTACCGTCATCTATTTTTTCAGAAAGCCAACTTAGTGTCAATTGAGTGTCTCTAACAATCGCCAAGCCGGGGCTGAGTTTTTTGCCGAGTTTCTTAGATGTGGCCCAATGAGTCAACTTTGCGGTGTCGATGTCATCGCCGTCAAACTGAGAGAGTAGGGAGGTGGCCCACTCTGACTCGTTCATCTGTTCCCAGACTTGATCTTCTCTTTGGTGGCGTTTGCACTGACGGCATGTGCACATTGGATCAGAAAAACCACCAACGTGGCCAGACGCCGTTAGCACCGCCTGATGGGTGAGGATGGAGCCATCCATGCCGACGATGTCATCGCGCTCAAGCACGTTCTTGCGCCACCAGAATTCTTTGACGTTTCGCTTTAGCTCAGTGCCGAGTGGGCCGTAATCCCAGCACCCGTTGAGGCCGCCGTAAAGCTCTCCGGATTGGAAGATAAAGCCCTTGCTTTTGCATAGGGATACGACTTTTTCCATTTTCTCGGGATCTGTATTTTTGCGTTCGGCCATGGTAATGAATTGGTTTGCTTTGCGGGCGGATGCAATCAGGAAACGCGAGAGATGCAAGATTCAAGTTGTCAGCGACGGCAAAATCAGAGACTTTCTGGCGTGGCTGATAATAAGGCATTGACGGTGACCCGGCTAGTCCGGCGGATGCGGAACCTACTCGAAATCGAGCTGGGGGAAATCTGGGTGGAGGGTGAAATCAGCAACCTACGTAGGCAGGCGAGCGGGCATTGCTATTTTTCCCTCAAAGACGATGGCGCGCAAATCTCCTGTGTTTTGTTTCGTGGAAACGCAGCCCGAGCAAAGGCAAAACCAGAAGACGGAATGCAGGCGAGGCTCTTCGGTGAGGTGTCCGTTTATGAAGCACGTGGTCAAGTGCAATTGATTGTGCGCCAGGTGGAGGATGCCGGAATGGGTGACTTACAAGCCCGCTTTGAGGCTCTAAAACGTAAGCTCGATAGCGAAGGGCTGTTTGATCAATCCACGAAGAAATCCCTGCCTGCGTTTCCTCGAAAAATTGCTCTGGTGACATCTCCAACGGGCGCCGCATTACAGGATATGTTGAATGTGTTAGGCCGCCGCGCCCCTTGGGTAGAGGTTTATAACTACCCCGTGCAAGTGCAGGGGAAGGGAGCAGAGCGGGGAATTGCTCGCGCTATTCATGAACTGGATACTGGAGAAAATCACAACTTGCCAGAGATCGATGTCATCATCGTAGGGCGTGGTGGTGGCTCGCTGGAGGATCTTTGGAATTTTAACGAGGAGTGTGTAGCGCGCGCTATCCATGCTTGCCAAATCCCGATTGTTTCCGCCGTCGGGCATGAGATTGATTTTACCATTGCGGATTTCGCTGCCGATGTGCGCGCGCCCACGCCGAGCGCTGCAGCTGAGCTTGTGGTGCCTGATGCCGTGGAGCTGAGGGCGAGGATTCGCCGCTGTGCCAACGGGTTGCAAGGTATCATGGAAAGCAGGCTGAAACATGATACCGCTATTCTGAAATCTGCACGGCGCGCCCTGATGCCTAAGGATTCGGAGCGAGCACTACGTGAGCCTATCCAAGAGTTGGATAGCCTGAGACAGGATCTCAAAGTAGCCACTACTCGCCGTCTTGAAGAATGTTCTTCCACGTTGAAGCAGTGCGCGGCGCTGCACGCCACGCATCACCCGCAGCGCGTAATCGAGAGGCGGATCGCTCGAGTGCAGGAACTACGGGCCCATTGGCAACGAGCAGGCACCAATGCTCTAGAGCGCAGTAAGGAGCGGTTCAGATCCACTGCCGCACTGATCCAGTCACTTGGACCAAGCGCAACCTTAGCCCGTGGCTATTCTGTGACCACGAACAGCAAAGGTGATATCGTGACTGACTCCACAGAAGTTAAAGCGGGGGAGAAGATAACAACCAAACTTGCCCAAGGAAAACTCGAATCCATCGTGCAAGATCAAGATCAAGAATAATGCCTCCAAAAAAATTAGAGCCTGAAGAGGCATTTGATCTCTTGACGCGGCATGCACGCCCTCAGGAACCCACGGAGGAAATGCAAGAGCTTGAAGATGGTTTTGGTACACCGTCTGAGGAGGAAGATATTCCAGCTTGGAGACGATATTTTCGCAAACTCGTGCTGGCAGGAGTAGCCGCAGCGCTCGTGGCAGGGGTGGGATTTTTCTACTGGCAGGTAGTGCGTCAGCCAGAGGCGCAGTTAGCTGAGCCAGCTGATCCGTCCAAGGAGTCTCTTGCAATCCCACCTGAAGAAGCAAAAAAGATAATCGAAGCGAATCTCCGCCACTTTCTTTCCGCGCAGTTGGTTGAGGAAAAATTACCCTACATCATTAGCCCAGCTGAAGAAAGAGGCTCGCTGGAAATATACTACCAACAACGTGGGCTGCACGATTCTCCCCTCTGGAAAATACAGCGCATCAGCCCGGTGAAAAGCGGCAGCGGGGAGGTCTGGTTTGTGCTCTATCAAGATGTAGAACGTCGGGTGAAAGCTGCGTCATTTGAACGAGTAGGGGATGACTACCTGCTCCATTGGTCGGCGATGAAGGCGTTTTGTGAGCTGCCGTGGGAAAAGTTCATTGTTGAAAAACCTAAGGAGCCCAAAGTGATGCGAGGCTATCTCAGGCAATACACAGGGGTGTTTCCCTTGGGGGTCTCAGCACAAGATCACGCGTGTTTTTTGATCGAGGACAGGGCCGCGATATTCTCAGAGCTGGCTATAATGAAGCTTGATGCTCCTGGCTGCAGCACGCTGAAGAAACTAGCCAAAGGAGGTCGGCACCCAGTGACCTTGGAGTTGTTCTACCAAACGCCTAACAATGATAGCACTAATAAACGCCTAGTCGTTCGCGCGCTTAAACATCTACGCTGGCAGAAGATGTCCACCACACCCGTGCTGGCGCCATAATGCAGGCTGGTGCGAAGCTGGATTTTACTTCCGGCGCCGCATCCCTAGCATAGCAAGAGCCGCTGTGCCTAACAGTGCGCTAGAAGACGGCTCTGGAACTGCCGAAACAATTGTGTAACCGAGGTCTTCTAATACTGCGATGTCGAGGTCAGTGTATTCGCGGTTTGCAACTCCGGGAGCAATAGCGTGTAGCATGGGGTCGTTTGCAAGAGTCGGGTCCGTGGTGTCAAAGTGACTAACGCTGCTGCCTGGGTTATATACGCTTGGCGCATAGAGGGGAACGGGACCACCATACTCTGCCACTGCATTGGGGCCGTTGAAATACAAGTCGTCTCCTGTGAAAACATCAATCACGTTGTCTGCATCAGCTCCATCAGTGAAGGTTGTCCCATCGAAGTCAATAGGTCCCGTTGTGATGAGTGGGGTGTTGCTGCCGTCCACCAAGAAGGAGTCAAAGGTGGAAAAGGTTTCACCGAAAAAATTGCCATTTTGGGTCACGTTTAGGCCCTCGCCACTCACTTCATCAATGACACTCGCAAAGCCAAGTGAATGACTGATTTCATGCAGCAATACAGTGCGGAAATCAAAGGCGCTATTTCCTGGTGCTGAGGTGCCGACATGCCAGTTGTATCCAAAATCGACTCTCATTTGCCCTTGCGTGGCAGTTTGATCACCTTGAATTGCCTCCGCTAATGAACTGCCTCGGATAGCATTGGTTTCAAAGCTAAGTCCATAGCTGCTGCCCGCACTTGCGAGAGCACCAGTCCCATCAGTCTGCGATGCGCTCACTGTGTAAGTGATGGTAGCGTTGTGGTCTAACAAACCGCCGATGTAGTCGCCCACATCTTGCAGCGCTTGACGTCTATCGGCACCGGTAGTGGCATCATCAAACCCGATCCCCGAGCTGGCAGTTACGTCCGCAAATTGAAAAATAAAGTTAACTTCAGCATTGGCCGCGATGGGGGAAAACATAATCCCGCAAGGAATCAGGGAGAGGAAAGATAATTTGTTACACATAATTATTGATATACTGATGACGAAACTACTAGGGTGGCAAATGAGGTCAATCTAACTTTACTAACAATATCTGTGAATAAATTATTCTCAGCCGTCACCTCCGGGCTTGCAGCCTACTAGCTTGTGAGGCGCCACTGATCAGTGGTTTGCTGGAAAACGGCAGAGGGGCTCGAACGGATGGAGGCTACGGACTGTTTGACGGCCCAATATATTCTTTGGCGATGACGACGTTATCAAACTGTACGATGTTAGTTTTGTTCTTGGTCCATCGATCCGTGACGTAACTTTCTAGAGTGAAGGCATTGGCCTTCAAATGGGGGGATTTCCTCCAGCTGATGCCGCGCCAGTGACCGCGAAGTTTGCCGTTGATCCAGTAAGCTTGCTCACCGTCTCGTTTGCCCGGGGTGTTGTGCTTGACCATAAACTCGCAGCAGATCCAAATGCCCTTTTTGATGTTGGACTGCTTCTCGGGTTTAAACTGGTTACCCCAAAACTTTTTATCGGGTGCTGGTTTCATCTCATGCCAGTAGCTGTAGAAATTCCATCTACCAGGAGCAGGGTGTTTTCCCCAGTTCCCCCATGGCTCAAGTGCGGTGGAGAACCGTTCATCACCGTTAGGTTTGAGCCCAGCTCCGCCGAATCCGCTCCAGCGGTCACGCCCTTGGAGGCTCTTGTTTGCCCGGAGGGTTGCAAAATGATGCACATAATCGCACCGTCCATCAAAGCGGGTATAAAAACGAACGAAGAGGGTGTGGCTTGAGTTAAACCACTTCGTCACGCCACCACCAGTATTATGGCCAAGTGTAGCTTTGACTTGGAGGCAGCGTCTTCCTAGGTGAGATTCGCCGCCAGGAGGGGGGATCAGTGAGAGGACCTGATTGTCTTTGTCACGTGCATCGTCCCATAGCTGTTTCCAGTTACTACTGACACCCGATTCGAATTGGTTCGCGTAGATGACGGACTTGTGCTTTGCGATACCCACATCGGCAGTGAATCCTGATGCGATACCGGATCCGCTTGGGAGTTGGCTCTTGCCAACTGCCGCTAGATTCTCGTTGGCGTGAACCGAAAGGCTCAACGCAACTGTGAGTAAAACCGAGCGAAGCATGAAAGCATTACAGTTTGCGGTTAGACACCGTAGCGCAGTCCAGTCATCCAGCGATCATGGAAGGGGCATCTGTTATCGGCGGCGCAGAAGCATTAAGAGTCCGCCAAGGCCAAAGAGTGCGGAGGATGATGGCTCAGGAACCTGAGTTGCGTTGATGGCATCTGCCATGGTGATGTCAGCGAAGGGGGTGGCTGGATCGTGTACGTAGCGAACGGGGGTGGCCGTGGTTTCTGTGATATCAATTTGAACCCAAAAAGAGGGTTGCTCAGTGCCAAGGTTATCGTTCTTGCTGAAGTAAACCCAGTTGTCTGTGCCAAACACCGCGCCCCTGAGGTAGCCTGTCGTAGATCCCACTCTGTTAGTGCGGTGGAACTCGGAGGTGGTTTGTCCAATAAACATGTTAGAAGAGCCGCTCACTCCAGATCTTGTGCCTGCTGGATCGGGGACGGAGGCAGCCTCGGCCTCACGGAAGAAGGTGCGATCTTCAGCAAACCCCGAGTCTTCTTTCTTTACGTAGCCAACCGTTGAGCGAGTTGCTGAGTCATCGACGGTGAAAGATGCGGTATCGAAATCGAAAAATACAGTTCCGCCGGTCTCAAAAAAAGAGGTGTCAACAGTAGCGGTGATCGTGGTGTTAGGGCCAACGTGGGTTGTGCTGTCAACGACGGTCAGGGCAGCGTGGCTGCTGAAACAGCAGGCGAAAAAAGTGAGGGTTGCGAGGTTGTATTTCATTGCGTGGTTGTATTACTTCATTCATGTTGAATGACAGAGTTCAAAAAGTCGAGATGCAAATGAAACACATCAAAACGTAGCCGTAGCTACGGGGAGAGTGCCCCTCTATTACTCTTCCTCAAAATTCCGCTCGCAGAGCGCGGCTATGGCGTCCATGGCGGCATCCGCATCATCGCCATCTGTGGTGACAGTGAGCACTGAGCCGTGACCTGCAGCCAGCATCATGAGTCCCATGATGGATTTTCCGTCTGCTTGCTCGCCGTCTTTTTCCACAAGAACCTCAGATGAAAACTTACTGGCGGTTTTGACAAACTGGGCCGCAGGGCGTGCGTGAATACCAAGTTTATTAGTGACGGTGAGTTCGCGTGTAGGCATGGATCTGGTTGTGAGCTAGTGGTTGCTGGGGGGCTTGCTGCGCGGATAATAGGGGGAGACGGTGTTGGGGGAAAGGGATTTTTTCGCTTCAGATGGGATTTATTTTGTCGTTAGTCATCATGTCCATGAGCCGTTGGTTGAATTCCCCCGCCATGTCATAGCCCATGCTGCGGAGCTGGTGCTCTAGGCAGGTGATGGCAACCAAGCGGGTAGTGTCCCGCCCAGGCGCCACGGGGATCTCCACCTCGGTGATTTCATGGTCGAGCACTCGGTAAGTTTTACGGTGCACGCCTAATCGATCCACTTTATTAAGGTCTCCGTGGGGCTTGAGCTTCACCACGAGATCGAGCCGTTTAGATGGGCGTATACTGCCCAAGCCGAAGATATTAGCCGCATTGACGATGCCTACCCCTCTGATCTCCATGTAGCCTCTTGAAAACTCCTTGGTGCTGGCGATAAGCTCCCCGCCCACTTGTTTGAGGATCACCATGTCATCCGCCACCAGTGCTCCTCCGCGTTCTAACAATCCAAGCGCAACCTCACTTTTTCCAGCTCCACTAGCACCCATAATAAGTACGCCCACGCCTCGGTAATCGACCATGCAGCCGTGCCGGGTAGTGGATGCCGCAAAGTCATCCTCCAGCTTGAGTGTGGCGGCATTGACAAACTTCATGGTTACCATCGGAGTGGTAAATACAGAAATGCCATGCTCGTTAGCAATAGCCAATAGCTCCGTGCTGAGCTCCCTACTGCGTGATGCGATGATGCAGGGGATAGCTTTCTGACACATCTCACGAAACCTCTTATGCAGCTCCTCACCAGAAAGTTTTTTTAGGTAAGACTGCTCGGGGTTTCCCAATACTTGCAGCCGCTTGTAGGCGAAGTAAGTAAGGAAACCCGAGAGCGCTAAGCCGGGGTGGTTGACGCTGGGTTCGAGAATTTTCCGGTCGAAACCACAGTCTGATCCCTGCAAGGTCAGCTTGAGTGCGGCACCGTGCTGGGTGAAGAAATCCCCCACGGTGATGTGGGGGACATGCTTGGTGGTGTGCTTGGTGGCCATGGAGTTGTTGTTTGTTAGAATGGGCGGGCGTAGCTATTGCAGCGGTTGTGCCATCCTGGTGTCCAGCGCTTCTCTCCTCGCGCAGGTGGAGAGTTTCTAACACGGCGGTCCAAACAGCGCTTCGCGGCGGCGGCAAACTCACGCGCCGCTGGTTGGCCGGATGCGACGTTGCGCATTTCTTTGAGCACCCACATCAGCCCCCAGCCTTGCCCCTTGTATCGCTCGCGGGGGTTCGTGCCGTCGCCCTTGAAGTTAACGTAATCCACAAGGGCGTAAACACCATTCGATGTGGTGGCTACTTTGTTGTAGTTCGCCTGAATGCGGGCGCGATCCGCTGCCGGAGCAGCGCGGAGGATGTTAGGTAGTGCGGCGCGTGATTTATAAGCGATGAATTCCGTCTGCACATTCACATTCCGTGCTAACCAATTGCGAAGTCCGGTGAGTTTTGCCCCATTGAAATCTCGCTGGAATGAGGCTTTGTTAGGCCATGGGCAGTCAGCCGAGTGCGCCACGACTGGGAGCTTGTGACCGCGGGCGGTAGCGTAGCGCACGAACTCAGGAAACGTCTCAGTCCACCTTCCATTGAACCCCTTGGGATACCAGATGAAGTGACCTATGCCGAGCGATGGGAACTCCTCGCCATCGTTCCAGTGGGTGAGGCCGCTGACTTTGCCTGCGGATTCGTTTTGCCAGATTTTTTTCCCAATGGCAGCCTTCTGCGCTGCGTTGAGCTTGATTGAGCTAGACGCGGGTGCTGGGTGCGGTGCGTAGGAGGATGCTGGTGCGGCGGGTTGAGATGTCGGGCTATTTGGCGTAGGCGAGCAGGCTACTAAGCTGGCGGACATCACGATGGTCGCAATGGTGGCTGTAGCAGCAGTGGTTGTAAGAGCTGCGGAAAGGCGAGGGGAAGAATAGCGGTTTTGTGCGGGATAAACTTGCAACATGGCGATAGAATACGCTCAAATGGCGACGTTCCAAGGAGAACTTTCTCAGCTATGCCTATTGCCCTTAAATTTCTCATCACAGCAGCTGTGGTGGTGGCTATTTCTCAGTTTGCAAAGATCAATGACAAGCTCGGCGCCCTGATCGCGGCACTGCCAATGGTGACGGTGCTGGCGATGACGTGGATGTATTTTGAGCACAAAGGGGAGGCTCAGACGGAGAAAATTGCAAACCACGCTTACTACACCTTCTGGTATGTTATTCCTACGATGCCGATGTTTCTTCTCATCCCGTGGATGATGCGGCGCGGCATCCACTTCGGCTGGTCCCTGCTCTCCGGCTGCGTGCTGACGGCGGTGCTCTTTATTGTCACAGCTTGGGTGATGAAAAAATTTGGTGTCGATCTAATGTAGTTGAAATGAGTGGATTTTTAGAATGTTTTTGGGTGGCTCTCAAGTTAGGGCTATCGGCCTTCGGTGGACCCGTTGCACACTTGGGGTATTTTCGCGAGGTCTATGTGGAGAGATGCAAGTGGCTCAGCGAAGGGCGATATGCGGAGCTGGTGGCCCTCACTCAGTTTCTTCCAGGGCCTGGTAGTAGTCAATTGGGAGCCGCCATCGGATACCACCGAGCAGGCTGGTTCGGTGGCTTTGCCGCGTGGCTAGGCTTCACCCTACCGTCAGCCCTAGCGATGATTGCCTTTGCGGTTGGGCTTGCGAACATCCAGGGTGCTTTGGGGATGGGCTGGCTTCACGGGTTGAAGCTAGCAGCCATCGCAGTGGTGATTGTTGCCACCGTAGGGATGCGTAGCAAGCTATGCCCGCGCTGGCCGGAGATGCTGCTGGCTGTCTTTGCTCTCATTGCGGTCACGCTTTTGCCTTGGGCTTGGGTGGCTCCTGTTGCCATTTTGTTAGGTGGTGTTGCTGGTGTGCTGATGTTTTCTTCCTCCACAGAGCTCTCTGGGAATGCTGATGAAACGGGTGGGAAACTTCCGCTACGTGGCACCGTCATCGCGGCGGTGGTCATGATAGCGTTACTGAGTATTCCATGGCTAGCACCAGGGAACAAAGACTTACGCGCCACGGGGGATCTCTTGCAGGCAGGCTCATTAGTTTTTGGCGGGGGGCATGTTGTTTTACCACTACTAGAGGCAGGCACTGTTGATCAAGGTTTGGTAGATAAAAGCACCTTCCTCGGAGGCTATGGAGCAGCTCAGGCTGT
>JBMYYO010000113.1:0-11143 GCA_049609505.1 Akkermansiaceae bacterium
GGACTTTGGTTTTTTTAGAATACAGATTTATGAATCGTTTTCGATTCACTGAGGCCTCTGTATATTGCTTCCCCCCGAACTGGTTGAAGTGAGGAGCGATTTTTGAGTTGACGGCCGCGGTTCTCTTTCCAGTTGCCGAAATCAATATTAACACACCTGCTGATTCGCATGTTCCCATTGCGTGCACATTTACAGGAGCAGAAATTTCGGACATTGTATCGATGATCGAAAAAGCATCGTCAACCCAACCACCTTTGGTTCGAAGATATATGTCGATGGGGAGCTTCTTGTCGATGCTATTCATATACAAGAGCTTTTCCACGACTTCTTTAGTGGTCGCTTCATGAATTTTTCCAGAAATGACAATCTTTCTTTCTCCAATTAACGGGTCAGATTTATCCCATTGCACCTCGGTAAACCTATTGGAAACAATGGCGTCAACTAGGTAGTCAACATCAAGGACTTTGTTATTTGATTGCCCGCTTGCCATCGTAGCAAGAAAAAGAAAAATGCACTGAATTGTATATTGGTATTTCATGAGTATTTTGTTCAAGTTGTGGTCATCTTTTTGAGTTGGTATTAGGAGTGCTATGTGATGGATGGAATTTATGGGTAAAAATCAAGGCTAGCCTCCGCAGTCCATAGCGGCTACTTGAGTGAGTGGAGGTAGCTGGTGAGGTGTTGGATTTCTTGGGGGGTGAGGGATTGGGTGGCTCCGGCGGGCATGGGGGAGGGGGCGTTTTGGCGGGTTTTGATGGTGGCTTTGGGGATGGTTTGTTGGTTGCCTTCGGCGTTTGTTAGGGTGAGGTGATGGGCGGTTTCTTTGACGAGGGTGCCGCTGTGTTGTTTGCCATCCGTGGTGGTGAGGTTGAGGTAGGGGGGATCGATGCGTTTGGAGGGCAGGATGATGGATTCGAGGATTTCTTGGCGGTTGAGTTTACCGCTGATGTGGGCGAGGCTGGGGCCGACGATGCCGCCTTCTTCATCGGATTTATGGCAATAGACACATCCGGCTTTGGGGCTTTTGAAGATGGTTTTGCTTTTGGCGGGGTCGCCGCCTTGGAGGGCGGAGGCAAAGCGGGCGATGTTGATTCATCGTGTCCGGCGGGTCCGCGGGTGGCGGTGGCTTTTTGGGAGTCGGGCCCGACTTCGCCCCAGTGGAGGGCGGAGGTGCGGGAATCGACGGAGATGCGGAAGGGGTTTCGGCAGCCCATGACGTAGATTTCCGGGCGGGCTTTGGGGGTGTTTTTGGCAAAGAGGTTGCCTTGGGGGATGGTGTGGCTGGGGTCGGTCACTTTGACATCGAAGGGTCCGTAGGGATCGTGAAACGACCTCGACCTTTCGGGGTGAAGATGGGGCCTGCGAGGTTGGAGAACTCTGGCCAATCGTGAAAGTTTCCGCAGGCGAAGTGGAGAATGAAGAGTCCTTTTCCTTGTTTGCCAACGAATTTGACAAGGTTATCGTCTTCTGCGCATGACAACGGCTAAGCTGCCGAGGCCGAGTAGGAGCGCGGATGATGGCTCAGGGACGGTGGTGATGGTCACTTGTGCTCTTACGCCACCAATGCGCATCGCACCGTTACTGCCTCCATAAGTGAAGGTGTTTTCAAATCCAGTGAATGAGTTTAATGCCTCTTGACCAGCGTGCGCTTGATTGGTGACGTTATTGTTTGTGGTGCCAGTGATGTTGAACGTTTCACCTGCGGAAGTGTTGAGAAGTTCAAAACCTTCAAAGCCATCAAAAACTAAGCTGGCAGTTTCTGTAGCACCTGCACCAAGAGAGATGGTAGAGCCATCGAAATCAAAGCGCAAAGTTTCATCAGGTTCAACTAGGCTTCCAGTGCCTGTGCCGTCATTTACGCCCCAATATTCAAAGGAGGCAGCCATTCCTGCGACAGCGCCAGTAGTGGAGGCTCCGAGTAATCCCATGGTGAAAGTGATGGAGTCATCGGCAGTCCCAACAGAGTCCAAGGTGAGTCCAGTGACCGTGTATTGAATGGACTGGTCAGCTCCACCTGCGGAGCCAGCGTTAGCTACGATAGATGAAATGGAGCCATGAGAGGTATTTGTGCGACTGCTGGTGCCCGCAGCGCGGCTGAGGTCTAGGTCAATAGTCGTGACGGCTGAATGTGCAGCAGCTAGAGGTAAAAAAGTGCAGATGGAGAGGGGGAGGATGTGTTTTTTCATAGTCCGAGTGAGAATGATATCAAATGAGAGACTAAATGGAGGATGTGTTCCGTCAAGATCATTTTACTGGTCAACTTATTCGTAGCGCCACTTGATTCGCCAGGGGTCGTTGGTTTGTTCTTGGAGGAGCTTGAGGCGTTCTTTCCGCTCGTTGAGTTTGGCCTCGAATTTGGGATCGACGGCGAGGTTTTTGGTTTCAGCGGGGTCGTTGACGATGTCGTAGAGTTCGAATTTGGGTCGGTGAATGTAGGAGTAAACTGTACGGTTTCCGTACTTGGCTTGTTTTCCTTTTTGGAACTGGGCTTGCCAGGTGGAGGCAACCCAGAGGTCCGAGGCGAAGGGGTAGGGCAGGGGGGAGGCGATGTTCCAGATGAGTTTGTAGTTTCTACCGCGCACGGTGCGCATGGGGTAATACATTTGGATTTCGTGGAAGGTGTGGGAGCCTACGATTTCATCCCAGCCTTTGGGTTTTTCTTGTTCGAGAATACTTAGCCAGGATCTGCCGTGGTAGCGGTTGAGTTTTCTGCCGTTGTTTTCGCCACGTCCTCTTGGTGGGGTGGGGAGGAGTTTTTTTGGTGCTTGTTTTTTGGCGTTAAACCCACCTGCGGCATCGAGGATGGTAGGGGTGATGTCAGTGTGGGAGATCATGGCGTTGTTGACGACGCCTTGTTTCTTCTGCCCGGGCATCTTGACGATGAAGGGGACGCGGAGACCTGCTTCATAGACGGTGGTTTTGGCTCCGGGGAATGCCATGCCGTGGTCGGCGGTGAAAATGATGAGGGTGTTCTCGTATTTTCCGGCTTCTTTGAGGGCGGCGATGAGGCGGCCTAGTGCTTTGTCTGTACGGGTGCAGCTTTGGTAATACTGGGCGACCTCGCGGCGGCACTCAATGGTATCGGGCAGGAAGGCGGGGACGGGGACTTTGGCGGGGTCATAGACGACTTCTTTGGTGCCGGGGTATTCTTTGCCGACGGGTGGGTTTCCGAATCGGTTAGGTTTAAGTTTCTCTGGCACGTTTTTGACGATGCCGCCGCCACGGTGTGGATCGTGGGTGGCGAAGTAGAGGAAGAAGGGTTTGTCGGTTTTTTCAGTGAAAAGCGGTTTGCAGGCATCAATCCATGCGGGGGTGTTGTGGCCGTGGGGTGTGCGGAGGTATTGATCAAACTGATAGACGGCTTCGGGCGCGACGTGGAGTTTGCCGATCTGGGCGGTGCGGTAGCCGAGGGCGCGGAGTTGGTTCGGCAGACTGAGCGCGGCGCAGTTGGCGTAGGTTTCAAACTTATGGTAGTCGTGGGTGTGTCCGTATTGGCCGTTGGCGTGGTTATGGAGCCCTGTTAGAATGACGGAACGGCTGGCGGAGCAGGAGGCGGTGGTGGCAAAGGCGTGGGTGAAACGCGTGCCTTGGGCAGCGAGGGCATCGAGGTGGGGGGTCTGGATGATTTTGTCTCCGTAGCAGCCGGCGATGGGTGATTGGTCGTCGGTGATGAAGAGGACGATGTTGGGCTGGGGGGAGGGATGAGCTTGCACTCCCTGTCGGTCCTCCGCTGGAGCTTGCACTCCTCCCGGCTGCGCCGCACCGTCGTCCGCTGGGGCGGCAGTAGTTAGTAGGGAGTAGAGAGTAGTTAGGAGGAGGGTGGTGAGTGGTTTCATGAGTTTTTTATTTGTTGGGGATGACTGCTTTTGATGAGCGGTCGCCGTGGGTGAAGTGGCCGAGTTTTTTGCCGTCTTTGGTGGTGATGAGCCAGACTTGGCCGGGACGTGCTTTGATTTCTCTCACTGTTTTGGCAGGGATGGTTCCTTTGAGAAGTTGGCGGCCGTCCATGGTGACTAGGTGAAACTGCACAGGCTCGCCGCGACGGTTGATGAAGGCGAGGCGCATAACTCCGCCGTCGGGTTTTGAGTGGGGAGTTTTTTTGTTAGGATCGTGAGGAGTCCATTTGAGAGCAGTAAGATGGCGGGGTTTGACTTGGGGTTTTGGCACAAAATGAGCGGGGATGTGTTTGCGGAACTCGTTGAGTTTTTCCTGGTGTTTGGCGGCTAGCTCGGGGGTGGCAATGAGGTTGTTCCACTCATAGGGATCGGTCTTGATGTGGTAGAGTTCTTCGCTTTTGTCAGCGTAGCGGACGTAGCGCCAATCCTTGCCTGAGATGCCGATGCTACCGACTTTGTGAAGGTAGGTGATGGCGACGGGATCGAGTGGTTTGTTAGGGTCTTTGAGCAGGGGGACAACGGAGCGGCCATCGACGTTGGGTTTGGCGGGAAGTCCACATAGCTCGGTGAGGGTGGGGAAGACAGAGATGAGGGAAACGGGTTGATCGCAGGTGCTGCCGGGGGCGATGCCTTGGGGCAGGGCTTTGCTGAGTTTGGCGGGGACTTTGAGCATGAAGGGGATGCGGGTGCAGGCGCGCCAGGCGGTGTATTTCTGCCAGTGCTCTTTGGAGCCGAGGTGCCAGCCGTGGTCTGACCAAAGGATGACGATAGTGTTGTTTTTGTTAGGTCCTTTTTCTAGGGCGTCTAACACGCGACCTAACATGGTATCGGCAAAGTGGATGGATGCGAGGTAGCCTTGCACGCCTTTTTTCCATTGGCCTTGTTTCTGGATGTGGGCGAAGTAGCGGTTGCGTCCGGTGTTTTTGCCTGCTTGGGGGAGGTCTTCGAGGTCGTTGGCTTTGTAGGCGGGTGGGAGTTTGATGTTTTCTAACGGAAATTTATCAAAGTATTTCTGCGGGACAAACCATGGCTCGTGCGGACGGTAGATGCCGCAGGCGAGGAAGAAGGGTTTGTCGTGTTTTTTGGAGAGTTTTTTGCTGACGTATTCGGTGACTGAGTAGTCGCCGCCGAAGGTTTTGTCATCGACGGGCATAGGTCCCCAGTCGGTTTCGTTATACTGCCATGGGCCGCCACGAGGGAGGGAAACGGGGCGTTTTGATGGGTAATAGGTTGGGGGGAATGGGTTCTCGGATTCTTTTTTAGGGAAGTATTCGTGCCATGAGCGGGCATCGGTGAAGTAGTGGAGAATTTTGCCAGAGCCACCAGCCCAGTAGCCGTGATCAGAGAAGTATTTGGGCAGGATTTTTTCGTTAGGTAAGACGTCTCGCATTTTTTGGCCATTGTCATACACGCCAGTTTTGTGGGTGGAGCGTCCGGTCATGACGGCGGTGCGTGAGGGGTTACAGGCGGGGGCAACGCAATGCGCGTTTGTAAAGAGCATCCCGCTGGCGGCAAGGCGATCGAAGTTCGGTGTGATGCTCTGGGGGTTTCCTTCTAGGCAGCCGATCCAGTCGTTGAGGTCATCAATGGAGATGAAGAGGACGTTTGGTTTTGTGGGGGCTTGCTCTCCCACGCGGTCGTCAGCAGGGGCGGTAGTAGCAAGCAGTGAGTAGCAAGTAGCAAGTAGGAGTGCGCGAGGGATGCGTTTCATCGTGGGTGAGAGGTGTTATTTTTCTGAGGTGCAATGGGTATCTTGGCTGATGATCTATGATGATCAAGGAATCAGTGCGAGGCTTTGCTGATTCACCAATAAGTTGTTTTGAATCGGCATGGAATGGGTAAAGTTTCCAATAATGGCCAATTTAATCGTTCCAGTTTTCCTATGCTCTCGAACGGTGAGCGGAGAGTATCTTTTATCAGAAGATTGGTGCGCTTGAATGTTTTTTATCCGTTCTTTGCCAACAGAGATAGTCCTGTCAGGCGGAGAATGAGAGAAGATGGGAAGTCTCCTCAATGTTTTGAAATTCCTCCATTGAAAGCATCACCTCTGGTTTGTGGCCATTGCGGATGGTTGTTGGTTTTGACTCGTTCCGGAGGAGGTAAAGTCGGCTGATTGACATAGATCAGATTCCTCAGAAAAGATGATTTCAGCCGAAATTATTTAAACAGGAAGGGTTTGCTGGCTTCTAGGGAGTCTTTAGGCCAGAGGGGAAGGTTGTTTTGGCGTGGTAGTCTTTGGGAATCTAGCAGGAGTTCTTCCTGACTGCCGCGGGCGACGTTAGTGAGCTTAAGCTCGGAGTGGGTGGATGTAGAGCCAGCGGCCTTTCATGATCAGACGGATTGGACTGATCGGTCGGCTCTGTTGGGTTGATCAGACGGATCGGTCTGACTGGAGGACTCTTGCTGGGTGTAGCCATTTTCCTCTGCGTATTTGCGGACATCCGCCGTGATTTTCATGGAGCAGAATGTGGGGCCGCACATGGAGCAGAAGTGGGCGGTCTTCGCTCCTTCTGCGGGGAGAGTTTCATCGTGGAAGTCGATGGCGCGGGCGGGATCGAGGCCGAGGGCGAATTGATCACGCCAGCGGAACTCGAAACGGGCTTTTGAGATGGCGTTATCGCGCTCTTGGGCGGCGGGGTGGCCTTTGGCGAGGTCTGCGGCGTGGGCGGCGATCTTGTAGGTGATGACGCCTTCGCGGACATCGTCTCTGTTAGGCAGGCCGAGGTGTTCTTTGGGTGTGACGTAGCAGAGCATCGCGCAGCCGTACCAGCCGATGTTGGCAGCTCCGATGGCTGAGGTGATGTGATCGTAGCCGGGGGCGATGTCGGTTGTTAGAGGTCCGAGAGTGTAGAAGGGTGCTTCGTGGCACCACTCTAATTGTTTCTGCATATTCTCTTGGATGAGGTGGAGGGGGACGTGGCCGGGGCCTTCGTTCATGACTTGGCAGCCCTTGGCCCAGGCGCGGGTGGTGAGTTCTCCTTGGACTTCGAGCTCGGCGAGCTGGGCGTAGTCATTGGCATCCGCGATGGAGCCGGGGCGGAGGCCATCACCGATGGAAAAGGAGACATCATAAGCGGCGCAGATATCGCAGATGTCATCCCAGTGGGTGTAGAGGAAGTTTTCTGCGTTATGGTGCAATGCCCATTTCGCCATGATGGAGCCGCCGCGGGAGACGATGCCTGTCATGCGGCGGGCGGTGTGTGGGACGAATTTTTTGAGCACGGCGGCGTGGATGGTGAAGTAGTCGACTCCTTGCTCAGCTTGTTCGATGAGGGTATCGCGGTAGAGTTCCCAAGTGAGGTCCTCGATCTTGCCGTTCACCTTTTCCAGCGCCTGATAGATGGGCACGGTGCCGATGGGGACGGGGGAGTTACGGAGAATCCATTCGCGGGTGGCGTGGATGTTTTTTCCAGTTGATAGATCCATTACGGTGTCTGCTCCCCACTTGGTGGACCAACGCATTTTTTCCACTTCTTCATCGATGGTGGATGCTACTGCTGAGTTGCCGATGTTGGCGTTGATTTTTACCAGGAAGTTTCGACCAATAATCATTGGCTCCAGCTCAGGATGGTTGATGTTTGCTGGGATGATGGCGCGGCCTCGTGCGACTTCGCTTCTAACAAATTCTGGGGTGATGGTTTTGGGGATCTTGGCACCGAATGGTTGTCCGGTGTGCTGGTGGTTCATCGCGTTGCGAGATACTTGTTTGAAGGGATCGATTTCAGATGGGCGGGGCATCTCGTAGCCTTCTGGTGAGCTGCAGATTTGATCGAGGCGAGAGAGGACTTCGTTCGGCGCTTTTTCGAGGTCGGGGTATTGATCGCAGATGGTTTTAAACTCTTGCAAACGGCCCATGTTTTCGCGGATGGCGATGAATTCCATCTCGGGTGTGATGGTTCCCTGGTCGGCATACCATTTCTGAGTAACGGGGTGGGAGGTTGCCTTGAGCGGTTTGCGTTTCAGGCCGGGATATTCTTTGAGTTTATTTTTGGCGGCTTTGTTTTCGTTGTATTTCTCTGCGTGTTTTTCGGAGAGGTAGCCGTTATCGGCGGCGGTGATCTCGCGGCCTTGGTATTCTTCTACATCGGCGCGGTCGAGAATCCACTGTTGGCGGAGGGCGGGGAGGCCGTGGGTGACATCGCCATTGAAGTCAGGATCACCCCATGGGCCGGAGCAATCGTAAACGCGGATGGCAGGGTTGGGCTCGGTGCGGCCATTCTGATGCTCGGTATCGGAGAGGCGGATTTCGCGCATGGGGACTTTTACGGAATCGTGGATTTCACCATTGATATAAACACGGGTGGAGTTTGGGAAAACGGTGGGGTCTTTGGCAATGGCTTCAAGCTCGGCGGAGTTATCGATGTCCTCGATAAAGTTGCCGGTGTAGTCTGAGCGCTGGTGGGAGTTTTCTGGAGTGATGTTGTCTGGGGAATCGTTACGTGAGATCATAGTATTAAATGGGTAGTTAGAGTTTGGTGAAAATTAGCGGCAGGTGATGGCTTTGAGTCCGCCGGAAAAACTGAGTGCGGCTGCGACGAAGCAGATGGAGCCTGGGAGATACTGGTATTTTTCCATGATGAGGATGAAACCCATCACAAGGGCAGCAAGGCCGCTGATCATGACGGCAAGGGCGAAGATACCAGCAACTAAATTTCCGTCGGTTGATTGAGGTTTGTTAGGCATAGTGATGAAGAGACTGAGGGCATGGAGGAGATCATAAAAAAACCTGTCTGCATCGTAGGGCGGACAGGTGGCTGCGGAAAACGGGGAATGTTTTGAGCGAGCTCCCTGCGGCGGCATGATCCGGTGTCAGGTTCGGAGGATGTTTGCCGCGCGTCGGCTGTTCTCAGCCCCTCGGTCGCGGGACTCTCCTGTCGTTGCAGCAAAGGTGGCTGCTATTCATGGGGAATCAAGAAAAAATTCGCAGTAGCCTAGTGGGCAAATCTGTGCCAGATTACCCGCGCCCCATGACGAAAATTTTTAGTTACGAATCGGTCTCTACGAGCCTGTGCACTGTGCGGATGGTGTTGGGACTTTGCCTGCTGCTGGCATTCACAGCATCGCCTCTGATAGCGCAGACGGTAGATCCGAAAACGGGTGCTGTGATTGCTAGCGAGCCAACTGAACCAGAGAAAGGAGGGCTTGGCGGGGCATGGAAGGTGCGGAAAAATGCCCGTACTACTACTCAATCCATACCCGCGCCGCGTGGGCAGATCACTGATAGAAACGGGCAACCGTTTGCGCAGAACAAAGTAGTTTGGTATCCTGCCATCCGTTTTGGGCAGTTTGAAAAGGCGGACAAGCAAGCCGTTATCGCATGGGGTAGAAAGCGCGTGGAATTCATTAACCAAATGTTTTCAATCTCTTGGACGATCAAAGATGAAGAGCTGTGGGAGCATTACCGCCATCGCCGATGGTTTGCCCTTCCGGTGACCCACGTAGTCCATGCTGAGCGTAAGTCAGAGCTTGAGAGTAAACTGCTCACTGGAGTGATTTTTCATCCCGTTTACATGCGCTATTACCCTCAAGGAGAGTGTGCCTCCCATATTATTGGATACGTGGGGAGTGCTGGAAAACTAGAAAAAGGGCCGATCAATTATGGGGACCCTATCTTCGAGCGGACTGAAGGGCGTGCTGGGCTGGAGAAGATTTTTGATAAAGTGTTAGTCGGTAAGGAAGGGCTACTGCGCGAGGATTACGAGGGGGATGGAACGCAGGTGCTTAAGAAATACGAACGGCGCCCAAGTCCAGGAGGAACTATTGTGACGACTTTGGATATGGACTGGCAGAAGCACGCGGAGAAGGTGCTCAAGCGGCACTGCGAGCGAGGTGCCTTTGTGGTGATCGATATCCATACTGGTGAGGTGCTAGCGATGGCATCGCGCCCAGGATTTGACCTTAATGACTTCATTCCATTTATCAGTACGGAAAAATATGATGCACTGAGAGATGACCCCGCCAAGCCGTTGTTCGCGAGAGCTTTTCAGGGTGCCTATCCGCCCGCTTCTGCTTTCAAACCGATCGTTGCTCTGACCGCATTATCTAACGGAGAGATCTACGAGGACTCGCTAATAGACTGTCCGGGTAAGATTAAAATCGGAAACCACTGGTTTCACAACTGGTCTAAGTCCTCTGAAGGGCGCATGACGGTAAAGCGAGCTTTGGCAAGGTCTAACAATCCATGGTTCTATCAAGTGGGTATCCGCACGGGACCAACCGCTTTCCTGTCCGTAGCGCGCCGATTGGGAATGGGTTCAAAAACAGGGCTGCCACTCATTGGGGAGACACCCGGTTTGATTCCCTCGAATGCTTGGATGAAGAAACACCATGGAAGGAAACTAACAGACGGTGATACCGCAAACTTAGCAATTGGTCAGGGTGTGATGTTAGCCTCTCCCTTACAAGTGGCACAAGCGATGGCTGGCGTTGCCAATGGTGGAGCCTTACCCAAGCTTCATCTGGTGAAACAACAGCAAAATGTTGGCGGCAAAGTCATGGTGGCAAACAACCCAGAGCGGAGAACGTGGCTGAATCTATCTCCCGATGCCGTACCTATCGTTCACGAAGGTATGATGGATGTAGTGCATGCTGGTTACGGGACTGGAAAGCGCGGAAAACTAAGCTTTACCATCTTATGCGGAAAAACGGGAACAGCTCAGTGGGGGCCGCAGAGTAAGGAACAACGCTTAGCTTGGTTTGCTGGATTCTTCCCACTCGAAAACCCACGCTACGCATTTGCTGCTCTCTATGAGGGTAAACCTCACGAGAAATTAAGTGGTGGCCGCAAAGCCGCCCCCATGGTCAGCTCTTTCTTCGAGCATTTCAAAAAGGAAATCAAAAAGAGCATCACCCCTCCACCTAGGGCGATGGTGATCGATGAGGACGGCGAAGGCGAAGATGAAGAAGGCCGGATCTTGGGCGATGGTGAAGCGCCTCGCGCCATTCCCGTAGAAGATGAAGACGATGGGTTAGTACCGGGTGGTGATGAGCCCCGCCCGCTGCGCGCCATCCCTGTGGAGGAGGACGAGGATGAAGAGGACGATGAAGAGCCTCTTCCTCCGCTGAGACCACTTCGTAAGTTTAATACGGATTCAGATAGGTAGCAGCCATTCGCCCTTCAATAGGTATAGGTCATTCGTCCCTCAGGAGAAACTCCATGCGGAGAAACCCCTTGCCGTTTGTCGTTTCCACCGTGGCCTGGTAGTTGTTCCCCCCAAGGCTAATTATCTGATGATCGCCTAACAAAC
>JBMYYO010000114.1:0-10909 GCA_049609505.1 Akkermansiaceae bacterium
TCGTCGCCCTCCCCAATGTCAAAGCCAGGAAAGTCAAGGGGGAAGATGAGCAAGGCCCACCCACTAGGGTAGAAGCAGGGGTAGTCGTCAGCTATGTTTGGAATGGGCTGGGTGAAGGTGAGGGTGAAGCCGTCTTTGTTCGCGGACATGGTTTTGATCTCGGCGGGGGTTTTTCCAGTGAAGCGGACGCGCTCGAAGGAGAAGGTTTTTCCACCAGTGGACGCCCAGCCACGGTTGGTTCCGCCGAGGAAGAGAGTGCCGTCATCGCTGAGGCGCATGGGGACGATGCCGCATTGGAAGCCGTTGAGGAACTTGAAGACGGCTCCTTGATAGACACCGTTGACTTTTTCTAGGAAGACCCGCTGGACGGCGGAGTGAGTTTGCTCGCCAACGAGGACTTGCCCGGCGAAGGGGCCGAATTTGTTTTTTGTTAGATCGGTAATGACGGCGGTGGGTGATTGGCCGATGATGCCGTGCGGGAGCTGAACTGCTGGTGGCACGAGCTGGGGGATGCGTTTGCGCTCGATGTGGATGCGGGAGCCGCTCTTGGGCTCGGTGGGGTGAGGGCCCATGTGTGGGGCGTCTTTGTAGAAAATGTTTCCGGTGGGGCAACCGGTGAACGAGCCGGACTTGGCGTGTTTCAAGCATGAAGTGCCGTTCCATTTACCTTGGTTATCGGTGTAGAAGGTGTCTCCTGCGGCGTTAAACCCGATGCCGCCGGGGGATCTAACACCGGAAGCGGTGGGGATCATTTTTCCGTCGGGTGTGATTCTAACAACCCATCCTCGCCATTGAGAGCGGGCGTGGAAGGAGCCGGTGAGGCAGAGGGTTGCCCAGACGTTTCCTTGTTTGTCTGGTGTGGAGCCAAAGGCGTATTCGTGGTAATCGGAATTGATACCCCACTCGTTATTGATGACTTCTAACACGTCCATGCGGTCGTCGTTGTTTGTGTCCTTCATGCGACCGTGGCCGCCGCGGTCTGTGTAGTGAATCCAGCCGTTTTTGTAGAACATACCGAGGGGTTCGTGGAGGCCGCGGTGGTAGAGGGTCCATTTGACTTGGGAGAGATCAGCGGCGTAGGCGCCGGTGCAGATCCAGACATCACCACGGCGGGTGCCGACGGCTATCTTTTTGTTAGGGAGTAGTGCAATGGAGCTGATCTCCATGGTTTCGCCAGCGGGAAGCGGGATGACTTCGCGGTGGTAGTAGGCGGACTGTTGTTTGTCTGCGGTGGGGAGTTTGTCGCCTCTACGGATCTGCGCGTGGAGTGGCAGGGTGGTGAGAGCGAGGGCAAGTATGAGGAGATGTTTCATTTACTTGAGCGAGTAGGTGAATGTGTGAGTGCCGGGGGTGAGTTGGGCGAGGATGTTGTCTTTAGAAACTTTGGTGGGGAGATCGGGTGTGGTGAGTTTCCAGGCACCTGCTATGGTGTAGTCGGTTTTACTAGTGCGGGTGACGGGAATGCCAGAGGCTAGGCGAAACTTGAGTGGCTCTTTGCCTTTGATAGTGATCGTGCGGATGAGCTGGTGCTGGGTTTTTCCGGGCAGGATGGAGTCCGTGACTTCTGTTTTGCCAATGGTGTAGCGGAAGGTGGGGCGGCGGAGTTTATCTAACGAATAGCCTTTGAATTGAATGGCTTGGTCCGTGACAAAGCCTTCGTTGCCGAGTTTGGCGAGGTGGTCTCCAGTGGGGCTGGTGCGGCCTACGCCTCGGGAAATCCAGTGTTGGCTGGCGTTGATGAATTTGCCTGACCAGAGGAGCTCCATGGTGCAGTGCTTGGTGCTGAAGGCGAAGTTGGTGCCGTTCGGGTGGCCGACCGCGAGAGAGCGCGGGGTGGTGCCGTTGAGGAAGTTATTGTAGATGATGGATTCCGTGCCCTTGGGGGTGAGATCGATGACGGGCTTGGGTTTTTTGTTAGGCTTTGATGGATGGAGCTCGCTGAGCCATTGTGTGCCTTTGATGCTGGGGCCGGACATGCCGAGGTAGATGCCTTGACCTCCCATGTATTCGAAAAACTCGATGCGGATGGGGGTGGTGCCTTTTTCCAGCTTCACTTTGACTAGCTTGCGGCGTTTGCTGGAATTGAGTGGTCCGAGTCCGATGATGGAGGCGATTTTTTTACCGCCGATGATGAGGTTTGATTCGTCGTCGGAATCTAACAAAAACTGATAAGTGCCGGGTTTTTTGATGTGGAGTGTACCTTCCCAGAGGACGGCGAAGTGGTTTTCCTCGGCGATGTTTCTGAGGTTGAGCAGTCCGCTGTGTTCTTCCTCGACGGAGGTGGACTTGAGTTTGGAGAAGTCCGGCATTTTGCTCCATTTGCCTTTGTAGGTGTAGCGGATGAGATCGCGGATGGGTGATTTTTTGTTAGGGAGGGGGTGGAGCTTGAGTAGCTCGGGTGCGGTCCATGGGGTGTTGCGTTTGGCGGAGGCAGAGCGGGAAATTTTTACTTGGGCGGGGGTGACGGCGGTGGCTTTGTTTCCCCAGGAGGAGCGTACGTAGGTGAGGATGGAGGCGATTTGGGTGTCATTGAGCACGGCACCTTGGGGTGGCATGACGAGGTTGTATTCCTTGCCGAGCACTTCGACTTTTCCGGCCATGCCGTGGAGGACCGTTTGGATCGCGCGGTGCGGTTGGCCATCGATCCACGGGCTACCAGCGAGAGGTGGGAAGGTTCCTCCTGTGGCGCCTTTACCATCGGGGGCGTGGCATGCGGAGCAGTAGGTGGTGTAGAGTTTCTTGCCTGACTCAGCGGTTGCGTGAGGCAAGAGTGAGGTAAAGCAGGCGAAAAGTGCTAAATGGCAGAAGCGTGTGTGGGATGACATATTGAGAATTAAACTCATATATCATAGATACGGCTGCCGCCAATGGGATATTGCGGGATGAAGCTGCACGCGAAAAGACTGACGAATTATGACAAGACCCAATTCGGGATTGGGGGGCTTGGGTTGGAGGCTTGGGTTGGAGGCTTGATTCTTTGTTCTTTGCGAAGGCGGAGTTTGCAAAACTCCAGCATTATTTGACTTTTACAAGCCTAGGGCTTCGGTGAATTTGGTGGTGTCTTTGCCGATTTCTTTGACGGTTTCTTGAAGCTCGTTGGCTTGCTGGGTGAAGCCGTCCTTGGCTATGTCTGTGGCTTTTTTGAGTAAGCCGTTGGTGTAGAAATCGAGTTCTTTTTGAAGTGCCTCCTCATGTTTTTTATCGATTTTCTCGACTTTTTCTTTGGCCTCGGTTGTGAGGTCTTTGAAAACTTGAGGTGCTTGATCTGGGATATCTTCTGGAAGTTCTCCTGAGTCTTCTACGTCATCCATGGCATCCTCGACCATGTTTTGGAGTCTTTCGATCATGCCTCCGCCTCGGCCACCTCTGCCTCCGCGACCAGGAATCTGGAACTTTTTGGCAGCGCGTTTCATATCGCGTACGTAGTCGCTGATTTCCTTAGCACGGTCTTTTTCGTAATCCTCGATGAGTGGGCGGACGCGGTCCGCGATCTTCCGGTTGACATTGTTGAGCCATTTATCGAGATCGAATTTGGCGGTGGATATTTTAGTGATCTTCGGTTTGTTCCACTCCAGTAAAGTGTGGGTGGTATCGCCTTTTGCGCCATCGCTAGCGGTCCAATTTTTGGTTTCAGAGGCGGAGGTGATGTGCATCATCATGCGGTTCTTGACGTTGTCATCACTGGGTTCTCCGGGTGCCCAACCAGTGGGGTGCCATGCTTCTCGGGTGATCCATTGCCAGGGGGATTTGTCATTGAGTTTGTAGCCGCCGAGCCAGAAAGAGGGTGAGTTGTTAGGGAAGGTTTTGCAGAGCCATTGTTGCTCGGTAGGCGAGGTGGGCACGGGAAGTTCTGCTTGATAGGACTTGGCCATTTGGCGGGCGGAGTCCCAGGATTGTTTCTCGTTGAGGAGGAGGAAGTGGGATTGCTGATAGCTGCGTGTGCCGACGGGGTAGGTGGCTGTGCTGACGCCGTTTGCCTTAACGGAATCAGCGGTGCGTTTGAGCTGAGCCTCCATGGTGGCGGGGTTGCTGGAGTCATCACGCCATTGCAGGAGGATGGGTGCTTCTGTGGCTGGGTCTGCGGCTGAGAGGGTGCCTGCTGCGCTGAGGGTGAGGGTGCGTTCTTTGGGTGAGAGCGGGTTGGGTTTTTTTGTATCGCCCCATGGTGAGGCGTCTAACCATTGCCACTGATCACGGGCGGCGAGCCCGGCGCCGATGTGGGCGGGGCTTTTCAAGTGAAGGTTCTGGGCTGCCCATTGGCGGTCTTTTGTAGTGGGGAGGATGGCGAGGTGGGCTCCGTGTTCGGAGGCAAACTTTACGGCCTGGTGCCAGGTGAAGGTTTTTTTGATAAGGAGAAAGTGGCTGCCGTTGTGGGCGCGTGCTTGAGTGGGAAATTTGTCACGTTTACCGGAGGCGAGGGCTGATTTGAGCTTAGCAAGGCCTTGCCACGCTGTTTCGGCGGGTTTCTTTGCGGCCGGGGTGGGGATGATTTTGGAGGTGGTGGTGACGGGTTCTTTAACTGGAGCTGGTGCTGGTGGAGTGGGTGCGGGAGGGGTTTCTTTTTCGGGAGGTGTGGTGGCGGTGTTGTCGCCATCGTCAGTGCCTTGGTTAGCGATGAAAATGGCGGCTACGGCGACGATGGCGAGAAGAAGCACGAGGGTGATTGCTGCGGCGGGTGATTTTTTTTGCGGGGCAATTGCTGTGTGTGGGCGGGCGACTGGGGCAGCTACGCCACCGCTGCTGCTAGGGCCTACGTTTAGGAGGGTGCGTGCTTGAGGGGCTGATTGGGCGGCTTTATCGAGAGCATCTGCAAACTCACCTGCGGAATCATAGCGTAGGGTGGGGTCTGCCTGAGTGCTGCGGGCGATGATGGGATCGTAGGCAAGAGGGGTTTGTGCGATTCGTGACGGTGGGGTTTTATGATCATCGGGGAGGGCGCCGGTGAGAAGCTCGTGGAGCATGACGCCAATGGAGAAGATGTCCGAGCGGTGATCGACGGGCTGGCGGTGGATGACCTCTGGGGCGGTGTAGCCGGGGGTGCCGTAGATGATTTCCTCAGGGTCGGTGGTTTCGTTCATCGGGCGAGCGAGGCCGAAGTCGCCGATTTTTGGTGTGGCGTCTGGGGCGAGCAGGATGTTGGCGGGCTTGATATCGCGGTGGAGGATGCCTGCTGCGTGAGCGTGATCGAGCGCGCGGCAGATGGCGCCAACGATTTCCGCCGCCTGTGCGGGGTCGATCGCCTTGCCGTAAGATGAGTGGTAGAGTGACTTGCCTTCGACGTATTCCATGACGAGAAACAGCATGCCGTCTGCGTTTCCGAAGTCGTAAACGCCGATGAGGTTCGGGTGGTTCAAGCGTGCCATTGCTTTGGCCTCGGCCTCGAAGGAGGCTCTAAAAGTTTCATCCTGACCGAACTCGCGAGGGAGGATTTTGATGGCGACAGGGCGATCGAGAGAAACCTGCCGTGCCTTATAGACAGCGCCCATACCTCCTTGAGCCACAAAGGCTTCCAGCTCATAGGATGGAAACAGGGGGGCGAGTTCTTCCAGTGTGGGTGCTTGGAATTGGATAGGTTGTTCGGCGTTGTCCATGGGAATATCTAAAATGTGGGAGAGGTGTAGGCACAGTGCTTCGTTTATATAAACCGTCACAGATCCCCTAAGTTGTGGAAAGAAGTGTGGGTTTTTCACAATCTGCACTGAGAGCGAAATAAACCATTGCCAGCGACTCACAGGCTGCTACAAAAAAACGCCTCACGGGATAGCGTGTTACCATAATATGTCGGGCAAACTCACCTATAAGGAATCGGGCGTGGATACAAGGGAAGCCGCCGCCCTCGTCGGGGACATCGGGACCCATGTGCGCAGAACGCAGAATCAACGTCAGCTTTACGGCGCGTTTGGTTTATTTGCAGCAGCTTATGACCTCAGCGATTGGGATCAGCCAGTTATCGTCACGGGGTGTGATGGAGTGGGCACCAAGCTGGAGCTTCTGCTGGAGCATGATCAACTTGAAGCGGCGGGTAAGGACCTTGTGGCGATGAGTGTGAATGACATCCTAACAACGGGTGGTGATCCTCTGTTATTTCTCGATTACATCGGCATTGCCGCTCTTGATAAGCCTCTTATTACACGCCTGATTGCGGGTATGTGTGATTACCTTGAAGACTGCGGGTGTATTCTTGCCGGTGGAGAAACTGCCGAGATGCCTGGCATCGTGCCCGAAGAGGTGGTGGAGCTGTCAGGGTTCTGTATTGGCTGCTGTGAAAAGCCAGACCTCATCGACCCAACAACCATCGCTGCGGGGGATGTATTGATTGGCTACCAATCTGATGGTCCACACGCCAATGGCTGGAGCCTGATTCGCCGTGTGTTAGAGAAACATGGTGAGGAGTTTTCCAAGGAAGAAATTGTAAGCCTGCTGGCCCCGACCCGCCTCTATCATGATGTTGTAGCCGATATCAAAACCGCTGGCGTGAAGCCTAAAGCCATGGCACATATCACAGGTGGTGGGCTTCCAGAAAACCTTGAACGCCTTCTCCCTAACCACGGCGCGGAAGTTTCTATTCCTAACTGGGAAAACGCAGCGATGCAGAAGGTGTTCCAATTCGTCGATGCTGAGGACAAGTTCCACACCTTCAACATGGGCTTCGGATGGGTAGCTATCGTTTCCGCTGAGGAGGCTGATAGAGTCCTCTCCGCCGGGCCTGGTGGGGTGAAAATAGGAACCATCACCGATGGCGAAGGCGTGCAGGTGAGCATGGAATCATAATCCTGAGAACCAACTAACCGATCACATCACCCATGAGCGATCCACTGAAACACGAATGCGGCATCGCCGTAGTGCGCCTCAAGCATCCCCTCAGCTACTACAAGGATAAATACGGCACACCTCTCTGGGGCCTCAATAAGCTGTTCCTGCTGATGGAGAAACAGCACAACCGTGGCCAAGACGGCATCGGCATCGGCTGCTGCAAGCTCAATATGCCACTTGGGCAACCTTATATCTTCCGCCGCCGTGACGCGGCCAAGGACTCCATGGCGTCTGTTTTCCGTGGGGAGCTGAAAAAATACAACAAGATGGTGCGCAAGGGTGTCTTTGATCCCGAGAAGCCAGAGCAGGTCAAAGAGAAATTCGACTTCGGTGGTGAAGTCCTCATGGGTCATCTCCGCTACGGCACTTCTGGGCAATTTGATTCAAGCTCCTGCCACCCCTACCTCCGCAAATCTAACTGGCCAACCCGCACCCTAATGGTGATGGGTAATTTCAATATGACCAACGCGGGGGCGCTCAATATGAAACTCATCGAGCGCGGCCAACACCCGATCTTTGGCACTGATACTCAAACGGTGTTAGAGGAAATAGGTTTCCACCTTGATGAGCACCATACGAACATCTACCGCACCTTGCGCGATCAAGGAGTGGATGGTCGCGACATCCCGCAAATGATCTCTGATCAGATTGACCTCCCTGAAATCATCCGCGAATCCGGCGAGCCGTGGGACGGTGGCTATGCCATCAGCGGTGTGGTTGGAAACGGTGATATGTTTGTCATGCGAGATCCTCGTGGCATCCGCCCATGTCACTTCTATGAGGACGATGATGTGATTGCATTTGCCTCTGAGCGTGTGCCGCTGATGACGGTCTTCGAGGCGGAGAAAGAGCAAGTTTCCGAGCTGGAGCCTGGCTCCTGCACCATTGTGAAACGTGATGGTAGCATGAGCAACGCAAGGTTCCACCCAGAGCGGCCAAAGTCTCCCTGCTCATTCGAGCGGATTTACTTCTCCCGTGGAAACGATCCCGCGATCTACCGCGAGCGCAAAGCGATGGGTGCGGCACTCGTTGATCAAGTTCACACCGCCATTGGAGGATGCTTTGAGAAGTCCGTCATCTCGTTTATCCCGAACACCGCAGAGACTGCTTACTACGGTTTGTTAGATGGCTTTAGAATGCTGCGCAGACAACAAGTGCGCGCTGAGATTATGGACGCCTGCGAGAAGGGCGAGCTCACCGAGGAGACGTTGGATAATCTTATCATGCGGAACTGGCCGCGTGGTGAAAAAGCCGTGCACAAGGACATCAAAATGCGCACCTTTATCTCACAAGAAAAAGGCCGAGCGCAACTCGTCTCACACGTCTATGACATCACCTATGATTTGGTGAAAGAAGGTGACTCCCTAGTAGCTCTCGACGATTCCATAGTGAGGGGAACCACTCTCAAGGAATCCATCCTCAAAATCCTTGCCCGCACCAAACCGCGCAAGATCGTTATTTGCTCCACCGCTCCGCAAATCCGCTATCCAGATTGCTACGGTATTGATATGTCTGAGCTAGGGAAGTTTATCGCCTTCCAGGCCGCTGTGAACCTCATCAAACAAGCTGGAAATAATCAGCTGTTAGAAGATGTTTACGAAGCGTGCAAAGCTGAGCTGAAGAAGCCAGCCGAAGAGCGGGTGAACCAAGTGCAGCGCATCTATTCTGGTTTCACGGACGAAGAAATTTCCGCCGAAGTTAGCCGTATGGTTTACCCTGAGGAACTAGATTGGCACGGTGAAGTGGAGGTTGTTTTCCAAACAATAGACAATCTACACGCCTGCATCAAGGGGCCTTGCGGTGACTGGTATTTCACGGGAAACTACCCGACCCCTGGAGGCTACGCCACCGTCAACCTCGCCTACGTCAAATGGTTCGAGGGTGCTGATGGGCGAAGTTATGACTTGCCGCTGTAAAGTGGTAAAGTAGGGTGCTGAAGTTAGATCTTAGAGATCGATTTTGTTATGAAAGCAACCCAAGCCCTCAGCCTCACTACCCTGATTGTCCTCAGTGCAGCCGCCAATGCCGCATCAATTATCGTTGATGAAACCGACCTTGGATTCACCGACCATGGCCCAGGTGCGATGGCAGTAGATAATGGTGGAGTGCACTTTGATGGCTCGGCACTCAGCTCATTAGTGGTGCTGATGAATGCTCCTGACGCTTATGTTTCATGGACGTTTACCGGTCTTGACTCTGCAAAGACTTACGATGTAGCAGCCACTTGGAGTAACATAGACAGCTGGCCGCAAAATAACCTTAATACTGGTGCCCATTACACCATTATCGGGGACTCCACCGTGATGGAAGCGCTCAACCATTCCGTTCCGGCGAATGCTGATTACGTAGAGCAAGATTCCTCCATGGTGTCGCATAACTTTGAAACCATCGGTCAGGTGAAACCTAAAAACGATGGCACCATTGTGCTAGAATTGCGTGATACTGATGCAAACGGTATTCTGGGTGTCGTGGCAGACGCGGCTCTCGTCAATGCCGTGCCAGAGCCATCATCAGGACTGCTAGCCGGTCTAGGTGCTGTCACCATGTTACTGCTCCGGCGTAAATAGCAGCGCACCTTCAAAACAGGCTTGAGCGTGCTGCTAGAGAGCCTAGGCTAGCGGCTGTGAAGCACCTAACTATTTCTGCCCTTAAAAAATCCACGGACAGCACTCCGCTGTCGGCAAGCTTTGATGCTCAGCTTGAGCGGAAGGCGGAGCGGGAAACAAAAACAGGCAAGCCGTTTTACGAGATCACTCTGGTGGACGGCACGGGGGATATGAAACTTAAGGTCTGGGATAACCGACCTCAATTCCGTGCCTTGCAGGACCTCGCTGATGGTACCCTGCTGCGCCTCAGCGGAGAGTGGACACAGAATCAATACGGAGTGGATTCCTCCAAGTGGGATATGCGTTTACTCAGTGATGATGAGGCAAAAGGTTTTCTAACAGGGGATGAGGAAACGGTAGCGCGCCAGGATACGGATTGGGCGGATATTTTGACTATGACGGGTGGCATTGCTGACCCTCGGCTGCATGCCGTGTGCGCAGAGTTTATCCGGCAGTATGAAGGGAAATTCCGCCGTGCTGCAGCAGCGAGAAAAAACCACCACGCACGCCGGGGTGGGCTGGTGGAACATGTAGCCCAGATGATGCGCAGTGCTCACGCGATGTGCGCGGTTTACCCCAAGCTGAACCGTGATCTCCTAACAGCCGGGGTGTTGTTTCA
This sequence comes from Akkermansiaceae bacterium, assembly GCA_049609505.1. GTDB lineage: Bacteria > Verrucomicrobiota > Verrucomicrobiia > Verrucomicrobiales > Akkermansiaceae > Oceaniferula. The sequence continues at coordinate 10,039 of JBMYYO010000114.1, forward strand.
CGATTGTGGCAAGATGTGGGAGAATAATTACCCGGAGGCTGGCTTCACCCAGCCATTTAACCTGCACGGTGAGATGCTTGGCCACATTCCGTTAGGGATAGAGACGGCTAATAAAATCTGGCGAGACATCAAGAAAACTTCCGCCTATCAGACATGGGGAGAGCTTGCGCCAGAGAGCGAGGAGGTGCAGCTGCACTTGTTGCACTTGATCGCCAGCCACCACGGTACACACGAGTGGGGATCTCCCACCTTGCCCCGCACCCCAGAGGCGATGGCACTGCACTATATTGATAATATGGATGCCAAGTATGAGATGATGTGCATGGGCTATGAGACATCGCCTGAATTGGCGCCTGGTATTCAAGAACGCCAGTTCCCTCTGCCAGCGAGTTTGGTGGCACCACTAGGGCATTTTGCGGTAGAGTTGTCTTCGGACACGCCCTTAGACAACTCCGAGAGTGAACTATTCTGAGGTTCTTTTCTGATAGAATCTTGCCAAACGGGAAAAAATCGTTAGCTTCAAGCAACAACACGCACGTTTTCCGGCCAAATTAGCGTCTAATAAACGCACTTTCATAAACGCACCTTCAACGCAAACTGAACGTGGCCAAGCAACTCCGCATCGTTTCTCCCTCAGAGGATGAAGATCTCAGCCAGCTCCCAGATGAGGAGCTTGTGGAGCTGTGCCAACATCAGTTGCCTCATGAATTGAGGGCATATCGTGAGTTGGTAAAGCGCTATGAAACAATGGTTTACAATATTTGTATGAAAATATCTGTGATAAAAATAGTAAAGATAGTAAAAATCACATTGATATTTTTACCAATGACACAAAATATGTATTATTCTCTGCCATTGTTTCCAAACATTA
>JBMYYO010000115.1:0-10853 GCA_049609505.1 Akkermansiaceae bacterium
TCCATGACGGCTACAGCTATTCATTCAACTTCCACCCCTAGCTTGGTCCCCCTGTTAAGAGGGTAAAAGTTTTGTATTTTCAGTTATCAAAACGGCATGGTATGAGTTGCTTCGAAAACAGCCAAATTTCCCGATCACTATAACCACCAACTACTCCGCCCACGCCTCCCACCCTCAACAAGGAATGGATGGGTTGGGGTATTCTACTAAAAACCATGCCAAAGCAGCAAGTAACATCAAGGTTCGAGGCTGAGCTCTATCGCCCAGTAAAGCCAGATGGAGATGCCCCGTGGTGCTTCATGCTCCTACCCAAAAAGGTAAGCGATACACTTCCGCGGCGGGGGCGAACTACAGTCCGGGGAACCATCAACGGCGAATCATTCCAAGTAACTTTGGAGCCGGATGGTCAACTAAGCCACTGGTTAAAAGTGAGCGAGGAGCTACAGAATCTAGCCGGCGCTGCGGCCGGTGATACTGTGTCCGTTGAGCTATCTGCCATCGATGAACCCGAGCCGGAATTACCTGCTGATTTGGATGAGGCCCTAGCTGATGCTCCCGATGCTCGGCAAACTTGGGATAAAACAACAACCATTGCGCGCTTGGATTGGATTCATTGGCTTGATTCAGCCAAGCAGGCAAAGACGCGTGAAAAACGCATTCTTAACGCCTGTGATATGCTTGCTAAAAACAAAAAGCGGGTCTGTTGTTTTGACCCCTCTGGGTTTTATAGCAAAGCTTTCAAGGCGCCAAAACCCGCAAGCCTAACAAACGGCTAATCAGGTCCACAAGACTTAGTCATTAGCATGATCCCGAAAGATCAAATGCTCGTTTCTCTCGTGAAGGTTGGTAACGAGATATTTTGACGACAGTAAAACCACCCAGTTCCCGTCTTGATCACGCGCGATCGAGCTACCCGATGGCAACTGCACCTCGGGGGCATCATTTTCACGCCTCATTGTGTCTGGCTCTTTTTCATCAAACCACTGCACAACCGACCACGGGGAGCTCTCCAGCCTCGTTTCCACCTGATACTCAGAAACAAGACGCGCTTGTAAAACTTCAAACTGCAAGGGACCCACCGCGCCTAACAAGGGGACACGCTCAACACTCCCGTGAAGGTAATACGCCTGTGCTACACCTTCTTTCATCAGCTGCTCGATGCCGGCACGGTAGCGTTTGATATTTGTGGTGTCGCTGTTGCGAATATAGGTGAAGCACTCTGGCGTGAAGCGGGGCATCTCTTTATAGACTATTTTTTGATTACTTGTTAGCGTGTCACCAATGAGGAAATTATAGTTTCCTACGAGCGCGAGGATGTCACCCGCGTAGGCGGTATCCAGCGTTTCGCGATCTTGGCCAAAAAGCTTCTGGGCATTGGCGAGCCGCACTTTTTTCCCCGTGCGCTGATCGGTCACTTGCATGTCCCGCTCAAAAACACCGGAAACAATACGCACAAACACCGCACGATCACGGTGGCGTGGATTCATGTTTGCCTGAATTTTGAAAACAAAACCGGAAAATTTATCTGTGTTAGGATTGATGATCTCACCCTCGCTTACTCGCCCAACGGGTGCAGGAGCCATCTCCAAAAAACTTTCTAACATATTCTGCACGCCGAAGTTATTCATCGCACTACCAAAGTAAATAGGCATTTGTTTCCCTGCTAGAACGCGCTCAATGTCTAACGGTTCAGTGAGGCCATCAATCATTTCCACCTCTTGAGTTACCGTTTCGTGGAGATCATCACCTAATTCCTCACGCACCTTATCATCATCAATACCTGCCACCTCAAGAGGTGCCTTAAACGCGCCTCGTGAGGTCCTTTCAAAGAGATTCACCTCACCCTTTTCCCTATCATACACACCACGGAACCTCGGCCCATCACCCAGCGGCCAGTTGACGGGAGCGGGTGCCAGTTTCAGCACATCTTCAAGCTCATCAAGCAGCTCTAACGGTGGCCTCGATGGTCGATCCATCTTATTGACAAAGACAAAAATAGGCACGCCACGCTTCCGGCAAACCTCAAAAAGCTTTAACGTCTGCGCCTCTATCCCCTTACCCGCATCAATCACCATCACCGCAGCATCCACCGCAGAAAGCACACGATAAGTATCCTCAGAAAAGTCATGGTGCCCGGGCGTGTCCAGTAGGTTTACACAGCAATCATTGTATTCGAATTGCAGCACCGTTGAGGAAACAGAAATCCCCCGCTCCTTCTCCATCGCCATCCAGTCACTGGAAGTCGATTGCTCTTCCTTCTTAGAAGTCACACTCCCCGCCAAACCGATCGCGCCACCATACAGCAGGAGTTTCTCAGTAAGAGTCGTCTTCCCCGCATCCGGGTGAGAAATAATCGCAAACGTGCGCCGACGAGAAATCTCACGCGCAGCAGCAGCGGGAACCAGATTAGGTGTAGCAGAAGTAGTCACAGGAAAGAAATGGGTAAAAACGAAACACCCAGTAGCGCGAAACCGCGCCTATGACAACTTATACCAATGAAGAAAACTTTCTGGTAGTACTTTGAGATGCCCTTGAGTTGGTATTAACATTCTCCTCTACCATTTCGCTTGTTTCTCAACCCCCTCCCATCATGTTCAAGGCATGAGCACTGATGAAACCCCCAAGCTTCACAAGCGCCGAGTGCGCTATAAGGGCAAGAACCCTCGGCGTTTCGAGGACAAATACAAAGAGCTCAATCCAGAACGCTATGCAGACACCGTGGCTCATGTACTGGCGAGTGGTAAAACTCCCGCTGGCCAGCATGTCCCGATCATGGTCCGTGAAATCCTGCAGGCACTATCCATCCAACCTGGCGAACTTGCGGTTGATTGCACACTCGGCTACGGCGGGCACGCTACTGAGTTACTAAAAGCCGTGCAGCCAGGTGGCTGCTTGCTCGGGGTGGACCAAGATCCTATCGAACTACCAAAAACTGAGGCGAGGCTCCGCACCGCTGGCTTCCCCGAAGAATCACTCCACTGCGAGCGCACAAACTTCGTAGCACTCCGCGCCCTGTTAGGTAAGATCGGCTGGGATCATGGGGCTGATGCCATCCTCGCGGACCTCGGCGTTTCCTCCATGCAGATTGATAACCCCGCACGTGGATTTAGCTTCAAACATCAAGGCCCGCTCGACATGCGCATGAACCCTAACAAGGGAGTATCCGCCAAGGATTTAATTAAAAAATCAAACCCGCAAGAACTCGCCAGCTTACTCCGTGAAAATGCAGACGAGCCAAATGCCGAGATCATCGCAAAAGCCGTGGCTCATCAGCAATTTGAAACCACCGCAGAACTTGCACGCGCCATTGCTCAAGCTCTCCCCAAATCCTTTGATGAAGATCGGGTAAAACACAGCCAGCGGCTCGCCTTCCAAGCACTCCGCATCGCGGTCAACGATGAGTTCAAAGTCCTCGACGGCTGGCTCCGTGGACTACCCCACTGCCTGAAACCTGGCGGACGCGTTGCCGTGCTCACGTTTCACAGCGGAGAAGACCGCAGAGTAAAAAAAGCCTTCCAAGCAGCCCTAACAGACGGCCTCTACACCGCCATAAGCAACAACGTCATCCGCGCCTCCTCGGAAGAAAAATACAACAACCCCCGCGCCAGCTCCGCCAAACTCCGCTGGGCCGTGAGAACATAACCTTCTATCTCTCACCATCTAAAAAACCGAAAAGACTCATTGCTCTTTTCATCTGCATGAGTGGATTGCTTTGATCCTGAGCATGCCTGAAAATCTGTGTTTAAGAGTTTTTATCGGACGTCATAGCACAGGCAACCGCTCTACAGAGAGCAATACTTTGACGAAGATGTTGAGGTTATAATTGTGTGAAAACTTAGCTGCATAGGCGCCTAGTGGATTGGCTACTTCCGCTTGTTATCTTTTTCGATTTGGATGAGTTATGTATGTTACGCCTTCTAATTTTTCGAGGTCAGCATCTTGGGTTATGAGGTCAGCTCCACATTGTCTAGCAGTAGTATAAATAATGCCGGCTGCTAATGGTAGCTTGTGCTTATGTGATAATTCGGCTGAAGCAACTGCATGAAAAGCGTCTAAATCAGTAACTTTAGCTTGCTTCATCACAGCCAAAACGGTCAAAGCCTCAGATTCAGAAGAGTTACGCAGCATCCATCGATAAACCTCGGTGAGTATGATTGATGGAACGATGAGATCTTCTGTCTTCTCAATAGCTGATGCAAAGTGATCCGCATTAGGTCCATCAACAAAATATTCTATCCACCCTGATGAATCGACTACTATAGGCATCTATCCTTCTCCCTCTCAAAAGTGTTTTGAACTCCTTTGAGCAAACCTCTTAGAGCTTTGGTCGGCTTCACAGGAATTAACTCAATACGGTCAATTAGCTGGATCATCTCTAAACGATCACCAGGCATTAGCGCTAAACGCTCTCTGATAGCTTTAGGTATGACAATTTGATATTTGGGAGATACGGTCACAGTGTTCATATCGATAAGCTCAATGTAATACCGTTTTGCTATCGATACAAGCGTGTTTTTCAACGTCCGAGCGCTGGCACCCGCTACCGGGAGCGCCACGTCGCAACAGGGTTAAGTGTTCGAGTAAAGAGGGTCATGTCAACTCACGGCGAGGTAGCGGGTTGCTCAGCCGCGACTTGTTCTCCGTCGGTTAGTCTTCGTCGAAGGCTTTGGCAATCATTGTGAAAACCTCGCGCCCTTGCTGGATATGCTCGGGAATGGACTTCCTGAAATACTCCATCGGCACCGTGGTCTGTTTGCGCTCAGGAAACTCTCCACCGTTCAAGTAGTAGGTGTGCTCTTCTTGAAGCTTCACGGAGTCGCCGTCCACTTCGATGACTCTGCACTTGGTGACATACTCTCCACCGGCATGGGCACCATCGACAAGCACGGTGTCACCCGCGCTCAATTCATCGTGAGCGCGTCCGAAACTTCGAATAAGGTCAATTAGTTCGTCTTTGTTCATGTGTAGCTCCTAATCTGCGTCAATTCCGAGGATAGACAAGACAACCGTGGCAACAATCCCGCCAATAACCTTCTTTGTGGCTTCGCTCCCGATGCCTTTCATCATTGATTCCTCTTTTGCTTCCTGGGGCATGGCCTCAATGAAGGCATCCTGAATCATCCCAAGCGGAATCCATTCGGTTCGTCCGTCAATCTGAATCTCGGCATCCCTTGGCCACTTGCCTTGTAGCATGAGATCGGAAAAGTATGGGAACGCAAGCGGGCCTTCTTCACCCGCATCACTGCGGACTCGAACCAAGCTGGAATCGGCGGCTGACAATATCGAATCAGAGGCAGTCTGAGCCAACGATACCTCCCAAGTGCCCTCCTGATTCGCAAATCCAATGAGCTTGTATAGGAACTTACGGATCGTCGCGTTATAGCTACCCTTGATCGATCCATCGCTGAGCGTCCCGCGCCAAATGATCGTCACTGGATCGTTCGGATCGACTGTCTGAAACTCAAACTGATCGCCAAACAGCTGCCCACGGAACGCCGATCCCCCAAGTAAATCGCCGTAGATCCCAAGAGTGCCGAAGACGGTATTGCCTGCGATGCTCTCGACCATAAGCGCCAACTTTGAGTGCATGTCGGCGGTCGTGTTATGGCAGCTTCCGAAGTAGATTCCGGTATTCATATTTTTTCGGAGAACGTCTTAGCATAGCCGCCCACTACGGGAGGGCGAATTTTACTACTGGTTTAATGGTTGTAGTTGTGTGAGAGATTAGCAAAACAGGCGCCGTAGTGGGTTGGCTACTGCGCCTTGTTCTGCATTTGTTTATAATTACATGTTTTTAACGTTTGCGGCGTATGATTAGAGCCAAAGAACCAAGTCCAAGAAGAACAGCAGAGGATGGTTCTGGAACAGCAGTTAGAGACACTTGAATATTATCAATTCTATATCTGTTACCACCAATAGTTGATTGAAATGATAAGTCTCCAGTGGTAAGACCGTCTTGACCAGCTCCAACGGTAAAATCTATTGACTGCGGTACTACAGAGCCACCAACTGTTATTGTGCTTGGATTTTGTGCTCCTATACCTGCAAAATTGACTAGAAAAGTGCTACCGTTACCAGCGTTTGTGCTCCATAGATCAAATGTTACTGAAACAGTATCACCAGTACCAAGAGTGAAGCCGCTGAGCGTCTGACTGATTGTCGAGTTCTGGATAAATGCAATGTTGTTGCCTTCTGTTGCTTGAATAGACCCTGATCCTGGATTAAGCACGAAGCTGAGATGGTCGGCTGTATTGGACTCTATCCAGTTGGTAATTGTAGAATCGCCACCTGATGCGGATGCGCCAGCATCAACTGTGGTATGGCTACTCGTGAAAGCTTCTCCATCGGCAACTACTTGGGACTCAAAGCCAGCGTTGTTAACTGTGATAATCGTAGCGGCATCAGCAGATGATGCCAATCCTAGAAGACCTGCTGCGAACAAGCCTGATGTATGTATTTTTATTTTGTTTGTCATATTATTTGGTGTTGGTTTCATTTTTAGCAGAACATTATAATTAGTTGACCTCATATCAGATGTTACTTGATGGGAGATCATTAGGAATAACTAAAGGGTATAGCTGTTTTCCTTATTGGTGAGGGAAGTGTAGTAATCTGATTCAGTTTATACAAGCCTCTATTTTGTTAGTTTAAATTGATATTGATGCCCCATGGACAAGCTGGATGTTTTGCTATTGGTCTCCAAATTGTCTCATGTGCTTGAAGATTTTTTCTAACACAGATGAAGAGGATGAACTCGGATGGGCACAGATCTTGAAAGTTGCTTGTGGCGGGATCTGAGTGCCTCAGCAAAATAAGAGCTAGGTAATCAGGGCGATTTATGCGCAGTGTGGATTACCTCTCCACTCAAAGCTCTGCCCAAAGCGGACGTGATTCTATTATACGCTTCTGTGCGGAGCTTTGGTTTTTTACGCACTTTTACTTCAACCACTTTTTCTGGCGGTTTCCGTACATCCAGAGGGTGTCGTTGCGGTGGGAGTTTAGTACCATGATTGCCATGATGTTTCCTACGAGACGCTTTTTGCAGTATTCATCGCCACCGCTGTTTCCTCGGTCGCCAAAGTAGTAGGCACCGTGTGAGTAGTTCGCTGGTTGGGTGAGGGAGAAGAGCCACTGGTAGTCGTCCATGGCTTTGCGGTAGTCGCGTGGCTTGGTGTTTTTTAATCCCATAAAGCCGTAGATGGGGCCGATAAATGTCATGGCATGCACGTTGGGAAACACCTGGTGGTTGTCTGATAACCAGTCGCCCATGGTGCGGATGTCTTTTTTGTTTTTCTCTGTCAAGGCTAAGGCTGTGAGCATGGCACCCGTTCTGGGTGTGCTTTGATCTCCGCCGCGTGCGCTGAAGTTATACCCCACGCCACCGGTTCTGCCGAAGGCAGGTGTGACGGCTTTTTTGTAGGAAATGTCCCAGACTTTCCAGTCATAGCTATCACGTCCGTCGATGAGAGATTCTAGCGCCCACATCAGATGCGCGTGCACGTTGATAATGACTAGACCCTTGCCGCCGTAGGGCAGGTGTTCGCGGTCGCGGCTGTGGCCAAATCTGCCGTTCTCGGTGTGGATGCGGATGTCCATGCTGCGGCAGCAGTGCTCTAGGGCATCCAGCACCATTTTGTCCTCGGTCGCGAGGTAGTATTCGGCGAGGAAGATTCCTGAGATACAGACAAACCAATTGCTTGCGGCACCCTTGCCGTTGCCGCCTTCGATGAGTTCTTCCTTTGATGGACCGGTGCCGAGGTCATATTTCTTGGCGGTGGTACGGGCGAGTTTTTTGATTTCGCTGGCGTACTTTTTTTCGCCCGTGGCGAGTAGGGCGAGACCGCACCATGCATTGGTGTAATCGTTGGCGCGCCACTTGCCGGTGCCTTTATCTTGCTGTTCTAACAAATACTCTGCCGCTGCCTTGCTGAGTGCTTGGGAGCGTGTGCAGTCTTTGGGGAAATCTTCTTTGAATGGCGGCGCGGCAGGGAGATCAACAGCGATCTCCATTTCTTCGCCCTTTCGTTTGATGGTGAGAACAACTGGCCGCTGAGAGCCCTGGGCATCAATCATTGCCATACCAAGTTGCTCGGGGGCACCTTTACCACCTGCGGCGGCTTTTTTGCCGTATTCATCGAACCGTTTTCCATCTACTTTGATGAGTAGATCTCCCACTTCTAGCCCGGCTCTGGCTGCGGGTCCCTTGTCCCAGAGGCTGATGATTTTGGCCTCTCTCTTTTCGTAAAGCACGGACATGATGCCGCACATCGGGCCCATTGGAACCTCGTGATCATACTGGCTATTTTTGCCATTCTTGGGTGCTGCCCAGTAGTCGTTTCTGTATTTTTTACCGTAACGTTTTGCGGAAAAATCTCCATCGTCTGCGGAGTCAGAATCGTCTTCGATGTCACTCAGGCGAGGTGTATCTTTTTTGGCAACCTCTTTGCCACTTTGATCATTTTGCTTGGCCAGGTAGGCAACGGCTTTGTCCCGGTTTTGCTCACGTTGTTCGAGAACCTTCGCGAAGGCTTCTTGCTTTTTCTCTTGGTAAAGTTTGCCAACCTGGGCTTGCAAATCGGTATCTTCTATTTTGACCGTGGCACGAGCGCGTGGGTCTTGAAGGTTTCCTAAGGTGACTACTTTATTCACCACCATGAGTGGCATGGCTTGGTGGCCTGCTTGCTCATCCAGCGACTGCGCGCTATCATCGCCTGAGTAGGAGAGCTTTACATTCACCGTCACTTTTTCTGGCATAGCGCGCTTGGGAACGGTCTGCCAGTTTTTGACGATTTCCTCTAACGGTTTGAAATCGGGTAAGGGAAAATGCTTTTCGAGTAGTAGATCGACGGGAGTTTTTTCTTTGGCCACTTCAGGCTGAGGGATCACTGGCTCGGGGGCCTTTATGTCCTCCTTTTGCGCAACGGGAGTTTCTACTTTTTTAGTGGGCTCGATGGGTGTGCCGTGCACCACTTGGCCTTGCACGGTTTCAGCCTCTTCCTGCGGCTCTGGCTGAGCTTCAGCTTGCGGTTGTGAGTTTCTTGTTTTCCAGTGAATACCTGCAATCACGCCTACTAGCAATAGCAGTAGCACAACGGTAAATTGCGTGCCGCCAGCAAGGCATCGAGAGTTTCTATAACGCCACGCCGCACATTCCGATGGTAGTTTCATGGCGCACGGATACACCTTTTTACAGGCGATTGCAATCTCATTCGTGGCTGGCGGCGTGCGGTGCTAAACCACTGACACCACACACAAAAACGCTGCCACCTGCGCCTTTCCCCTATTCCTCTTCCATGCCGTCCTCGATATACTCCGTGAGAATATCAGGCACCTCAGAGATAGCCTCATACAGCTCCTCCTCAAGCTCGCTCAAGTAATCAGCCTCCGTCTCCGTGTAGAGGCTCCGGTCTTCAAGCCGCGTCTCGCACCACTGCCCCGCCTTGATGGCATCCACCATGCGCTCAGAGCCTATTTTATCAAAGGAGTTCATCACGCGAGAGTGGGCTAAGTCACTCTGCCAGAACTCATGCAGCCCCTCTCCCTCTTCCATCAGACGGATAGAATCCACCACATCAATCACGGCCCGCTCGCCACGCGTCAGCTCACGGTCCTCGCTAGCGGCCTCAAGCTCACCTAACAAAATCTCAATATCATCACCAAAGTCAGTATTCTCTGCAAAACTCATGTCCACTGTTTCTTTCCACCTAAACCGAAAATCGTCAAGTCTCAGTGGTATTATTTTCAAGTTTAGTGCTCAGAAAACGATATTCTATGGTGAGGCTGACTTGTTGGTGCAAGTTCTCCCCACAAAACGATAACGAGCGGTATTATACTACCGAGCAAGCGAACGTAGCGGACGCGAACCAAGGCCGCGATTCTCCCGACTGTAATGGAAACCCAACACTCATCACTGGCCCGCAGTGATCCTGTAGCATTTTTTAATGCTATTTGTGCTACCCCTTTTTATGATCCCATTAGATTCGAAGAACACCTTTAACATGAAACCTTTACTAAACCTCAATTGCTGACCATAAAGCACCTCGCAACCCCAATCTACAACAACCACCTCGAATGAAAACTCCATCGCTATTTCTAGCACTCACCACATGCGTGCTCCTCAATGCCAACGCTTCCACTGTCGCCCACTACCACCTCGATGGTAATTACCTTGATTCAGGGGGGGACAATCTTCACGGATCTGGAACCAGCAACCTCTCCTTCACCACCTCTACCGCACCTTCTTCAGATGCTGGAACACACGCACTAAACGCACGCAACGACTACGACTTCGCGGCTGTTACCCACAATGACAGCTTTAACCTAAACACCTTCACACTTGAGGCGATGGTTCGGGTTCCTGTCGCTTACACAAACCAGTCGCCAACAATCGGATTCACTAGCCAGTACGTTGCTCATAAACTGAGGTCCACTAGCACCGGATCATTCCTCTCTTCCTACGGTATGTCTATTAACCAACTTTCCGGAGTAGTCAATGGGACAGCAGCTTTCACTACTGGAGGAGTGGGGCTATCAAGCACCACTGCGATTAACGACAACGAGTGGCATCACATCGCTTTAACCTTTGATGGTTCTTCTCTAAGGCTCTACGTTGATCACGTTATCGCCAATCAAGTGAATAATATTACTGGGACAGTTAGGACTGGCGTAGCCCCCTTCCTCATCGGTGCTGGAAACTTTGGCACACCCGCTGGGAATGGTGCTTTTCGCCGTAATTTTCAAGGTGACATTGATGAAGTCCGCCTCTCAGATGTAGCCCTCAATTCTTCCGATTTCCTCACTGTGCCTGAACCGTCTTCGTCCCTTCTACTAGGGCTTGCCAGTGTTTTGATATT
>JBMYYO010000116.1:0-10723 GCA_049609505.1 Akkermansiaceae bacterium
GGTTTTTTCTTCCGGCATAGCCTTGAGCCGATCAGATTGAATAAATTCTTGGTAGGAAAGCTCACCATTGCCATCAGTATCTAGCGACTTGAAGCGGGCACGTTTGTGCTTAGCATCACGTTTTTTCTCAGCGTCTGAAGCCTCTTTTTTATGCGGTGGCTTGGGCGGAGAATCATCATCAGCCGTGGCAGTCATTCCAGACAGGGCGAGCGCGGCAGCCACAACGACAACGAATCGGCATACAGGTAATAAACGAGTAAACACAGCGAAAATCAGACAGGTGAATGGTTAAAATAGATCATTGAATCAGTAACGAGAAAAATGATGTGGCGAGATACTATGCTAGATACCTGCTAGTTTCCAGAGTAAAAAACAAGAGCTCGTCCGTGGTTGAAACCCTTAAGTTGGTAAGAAGTTGTGTCCTAATTGTTTTTTATTTTGCTTTCATCAACCAAGTCTTTATTGGTGTGCGCGATGCATATCCATGACATTCTCAGCGGTGATCAGCCGACGTTTTCATTTGAGTTTTTCCCGCCAAAAAGCGAGCAAGCCTCGAACGCGCTATATGATACCATCCGTGAGTTAGAGGAGTTCAATCCATCATTTGTGAGTGTTACTTATGGCGCAGGAGGCTCTACACGGGAGCTCACCCATGATTTGGTGGTTCGGATTAAGGAAACGACTAGCATTCCTCCTGTCCCCCACCTCACTTGTGTTTCCCACTCTGAGGATGAAATCACCACCACTCTGGAGCGCTACGCTTCAGTAGGAATTGGAAACATCCTTGCCCTGCGCGGCGATCCACCGGCTAACGTGCAGAACTACGATCGCTCCAAGGATGCGTTCGAATACGCTGCGGACTTAGTCGCCCACATCCAGAAGTTTAACGAGTCTGGCGCGCACCCTGACCCACGAGGATTTGGCATTGGAGTAGCGGCTTTCCCAGAAGGTCACCCAGACACTCCGAATCGCTTATTAGAAATGGATCATCTCAAGGCGAAGGTGGATGCGGGGGCGGATTACATCTGCACCCAGCTGTTTTTTGACAACCACGATTTTTTGGATTTTAGAGATCGCTGCCAGCTTGCTGGAATTGATGTTCCAATCATCGCGGGCATCATGCCGATCAATTCTGCCAAGGGAATCAAACGCATGGCGGAACTGGCCGCTGGTGCACACTTCCCAGCCAAGCTTCTACGAGCTTTAAACCGCGCAGGTGACAAACAAGAAGCGGTGCAACGCGTCGGCATCCAACACGCCGCTGAACAGTGTGCGGGGCTGCTCGATGCTGGAGTCGATGGCATCCACTTCTACACCCTGAATCAGAGCCATGCTACCCGTGAGGTTTACGCATCTCTCGGCCTCGGGTAAGTGGACCACTTATGAAGAACCATCCTCAACTTCTACCTTGGGCAACTCCCGGATTGTGCGGATACGGATGCGTTTTGATTTTGGGTCCCAGTAGATAAAGGAGAAATTGCGCACGTCTGGCTCAAACTGCCACGCGCTGCTCATCAGCGGCATCCACTTTCCGTTTTCCCGAAAATAGAATTCCACTGGGTAGCTGTGCGGCTCTTTTTTACTGCTAATGGCGGGCACGCTTGTCACGGCATTGGCATTCACCTTAAACGGCTTGTTGTTCATCTTCGTAGCCACCTCTACCTTGCTGAGGTTGATGAGTTTTGTTTCTCCTTGCTTAAACCGCTTAATATCATCCGCAATGGGGTAGAATTGATAGGTTTTCTCATCTTTAGGTAAGGCGATGAGCAGGATTTTTTTCCCTAACCGAGCGGGGATAGAAACTTTCCCGACCGCTCGAGGCTTGGCACCACTTTCATCTGCTGGAAGAAAAAACTGCAGCACTCGGCTACTCGCCTTATATGGCCCAGTGAAGTTGTTTTTGTGCATGGACACTTCTTTTCCCTCCGCCGTTCCTGGCTTGAGCATGTATTGAATCACCTTCATCCCCTTCACTCGCTCGAAGGTGAGGATGCGGAAGCTCACCCCGCCGTCATTCCTGCTGTCTGCTTGGGCATGGAGTGAGCTGCTCATCATGGTGATGACAACCACCATGGCAGAGAAAAAACAAAACATCGTATTCATCATAGCTCGCTTATCAATTGAGTGCGTCTTGGAAGACTCTGCCCTGCTCCACAGGATTAGCCAAGTTCATCTTTACTCAACCAGCGAAATTGGATGATCTCGAACCGACGGCCAAATGTTTGGTTAATGTTAGAAACGGGACTACTGAGCTGGCGATCATCCGTTGAGTCCAGATAATCAGGGGTTCTCTGCACAACCGCCTCACAGTAAGCGCGGGCGAGAACTCTGCCATTGGCATCACGCGCTTCCCCGTAGCCACGGACAGTAAAGGTATCTCCCCTAACAAACATTGACGGACCTAAGGGGGTGAGGATGTCTCCTTGGATCAACCATCCTGGCGAGCCGACTGCGGTGTTCCCTTCTGCCGCTTGCGGGAAGGCGAAACCTTTACCCGCGCCTGAAACGGCCAGCCCGTTGGCCTTGACCACGTCATTGATACTGCTCTGATCAATGGCGGACTGAAGGGTGCCACTTTTTGCAAGGTCTGTGTCATTTGTTAGCTGCCGATTGACAAAGTCCCCCATGCTGAGAAACGGGCCGCGTTTTTTGACTTGCTCCACGATGTTTTCAGCAAGCTCGGTGATCTGCTCATCGGTTAGGTCACGGAATCCAAGATACTGCCGCTGCACATCACTAGAGGCCTCAGTGATTGATTCAGCTAACGGAAGCTTCGTTCTACTGAATGGCGTGCCCTTGGCATCCACTGTCTTTGCTGTGGCGGAGGGTTTAAATGTTTCCAAGATGCGCAATTGCTCATGACGGGCACCTGATAGGAAAGCTTTCCACGCATCCACGGAGGTCGAGTTCACATTAAAACCTCCATCGTAGAGCAAGTTAGCAGCTATTTTTTTGAATCCCTCCTGCTCTATGCTGCTGCCATTGATGACTTGCTTCTCCACTTCGCTGACGCTTTTGTTTCCCAAATACGCACGGAAGCGGCGGTTCAACATCGGCTTGCCGTCTCGGAGGAAATCACTCCACACAGCAGGCATATCCCGCTTATAATTAAAGATCGATTGTGTTTGCGGAGCGAGTGAGCTGCAGAAGTAATGATCCCAAAGAACCTCATTGGCATGGTAGGAATGGTCATAATAGTTGCCACTGCGCTTTGCGTTTTTAGGAAGCAAGGGATGAGCAAAGGAATTGCCCACCGCGTAGTCCATGTAGGGATGAAGAGGCGTGCTGTTGAACCCCCAGTGAGTCGCACGCAACGTCGATGCTCCATCGCCGACAGCTGCGTGCTGGAACTCCGCAAGTGATGTCATCGGCAGCACCGGAATCCCCGCATGCATGACGTGAGTCACGCCTGTTTGGAATGTGCGCCCAGAGCCGATGAAGCCATGATACGCCCCAGCGGGGTGGGTGGCGGTGGTTGTTTGAATGAGGTCGCTATTGAAGCTAGTGACGGGTTCTAACCGATAGTCCATCCGCTCAGAATTCCACTCACCAAGGTTGCTACCCATGCGGTTAGAGAGTCGGGAAATGCCAGTGTGAATGAACGCGGTGGTTGGATCTACGGAATCTTGCGCCGTTTTCATTTCAACGACAAAAGCACCAAATGGCTGCTTGCGGTTTTCAACTTCTGCCAAGCTCACGGAGACAACATCATCGTGATCGACAGCTGGCATGCGCTGGATAAATGGAGCCTCTCGCTGAGCAACAATTTCCCCACGATGCTCGTAATACGGCCAACCACGCGCCATGTCTCGGATCCAGAAATCGCAATATTGTGAAATTTGCTGCCCGCCGATGGGGAACGATGAGCCGTGCTCGTCTGGTTTTAAGGAAACTGAAATCCGATCATTCCCAGATCCGATTAGCTTCCCACTCCCAAGGACGTAGGTTTTCGGTTGGCTGTCTCTATTATTGAAATTCGTTAGATTGCGGTAGTCGTTTCCGGATTTGGAGAACATCAACACCTCACCAGGCTCCATGGCAAAAAGCGCACCGTGTTTTGGCTGATACATTTTTGATTCAATCAAGCTATACACCCCTGATCTGAAAATATCATTAAGCCCTGCACTCCCCTGCATCATGCCATTTTTATACCAATCAAAGCGCATCGGGATCGCTGGGCTGAACTTAATATACATCGCACAGTTATCAGGAAATACGATGCGCGTGTTATAAGGATTCCACAAGGTGACAAAGATATCAGTCTCTAGCTTGAGCTCATATTTTCCAGGGTTTGAGGCGGATTTTTGTGAGCTGTATGAAAACACATACATAATCTTGGCGATACGAGGAAAACTAAAGCCCCCTGCCTCATCGCCAAAGTCACGGTATTGATCCGCTAGATGCCAATCGATCATTCTACCGTGCGGTTTCACCTGTGGCACACCGCCATTAAACGTGACGCGTTTGTAAAGATTATAGAATGCATGGAGGTGGCTCCAGCGCGCGCCGAGAGCTTTGGTCGGTCCATGAAGGTAGGCTGCCGTGCTGTTAAAAGCCCCTGATCCTTGCCAACGGCCATACCCTAACTGCTCAAAAACATTAGGGTCGTCTTGCTCGAATAGTGTGTTGATGTCTTTACGCCAACCACCACTCACAACGTCCGTCATTAACGACACCGATTCAGATGTTAGCGAGTGCTGCCAGCCATCGACAGAAGGTGCCACAGGTAGAGCCAACGGCACAGTCTCTGGTGTGATCAGCTTCTCCATCGATGCTTGATCAACAGCTAAGCCTGCGAGCTCGGGTAGTGATTCCGGGGCATGCCGCGCCGCCGCTCCACGCCTAGAGATTAGCTCCGCAATATCCACAGCCGGCTCCACTGGCTGGTTCACACGCGCACGCATCGCATTGTCCTGCACGTGCCATGCTAGCTTACCTTTGCCGTTACGCACATCAATCAGCCCCGCTTTCGCAAACTCACCTAGGCCGTTGTTTGCCGTCATTCTGATGCTGTTATCAGCACCAAACCCAGCATCGGCAGCATGGTCATACTCGCTCTGGCTCGGATGTGAGACCAGCCATGCGCGGAAAGAATTCTCCCGCCCAGCCTCGTAAGTGAGCGCTCCACCATTATGCGCATCCCACACACCCAACCACGATGGGTTATTGACTCCATCAGCCTTAGGAGTCGATTGATTATTATCTAGCGTCGATGATGGTGCTGAGATCCGGCGATCTGGCCCTAGCTCCATCTGCAGCCGCCCCAATGCTAACATCAACGCCATGCGAGCATTGGCTCGCGCTTCCTGCTGCGCGCTAAGCTGCCTCTGCTCACGCATGGAAATAGTTGATAAACTCAACATCGCCAGTGCTATCAGTACAAGTAGCACCATCACGGAAACTGTAGCCACGAGGGCAAACCCATTGCGTTTTTGACTTAGCAGAGAATAATGTGTGAGCTGCATGCTTCTGTCCAATCTAAGTCACTCACGCTGTATAACAAGCTGTTTTTGTATTTACTAGGTATTATCTGCTGTATGGATTTATCACACAAACCAATCGCTATTTCCTTCAACTCCTCAGACATTGCTGTAAAAACTTACCCCACTCACCGTATCACGTTTATCTTATGAGATTTTTTATTTTACTCCTCCTCACCGCCGCTCTTGTTTCTGCTAATCCGATCAAAGTTGCCGTTATTGGTGATTCGATCACATTCGGTGCCGGTGCCGAGGTGAGAGAGAACAACCGTTACTCTAGCCGACTCGGTCATTTGTTAGGAAACGAATGTATCGTCCGGACTTTTGGAGCGTCATCTCTTTGTATGTTGCGGGACGCAGATCGTCCTTTTGTAAAAACAAAACTGCTTCAAGAGGCACTTCAATTTAAACCTGACATCGCTGTGATTACTTTGGGCACCAACGATACTTGCCAAAACGACAATCGGAAGAACTGGGAGCACAACTCCCATCTCCAACGAGACTCTCAGTTTCTCATCGATCAACTCCGTAAGGCTAACCCAAACATGGTTGTCCACCTCTGCTCCCCACCGCCTATGTTTCCTAATCAGCCAGGGCTGAAACCTAACCGGAAAAAAGATCTCACCGAGCGGGCCAAAAGACTTCCCGCGATTCGTCAGGCTTATGCCGCCACGGCGGCGAGGACAAAGGACGTACACTTCCATGATCTTACACGAGCACTTAGCCCGAGCCAAACCACGGACGGCGTGCATCCCCACACGTTTGGCCACGAACGCATCGCCCACCACTTACGTGATATTCTCACGCAGCCTGCTGGAAAACGTGCGAATTTTGACAAAATTTCCCGTGCCCGCAGCCAGTGGCATGGGTTTGAAATGCACAGGCACCGCTTACCAAAAACTGGAGCCAACTACACACTCGTCATCCCACACACTGCGGCTAAAGGACAGCCGTGGATCTGGCGCACCCGCTTCTTTGGCCACCAGCCAGCGCTCGATCTCGCTCTGCTGGATCGCGGCTACCACCTCGCCTACGTTGATGTCGGCGGACTCTTCGGTGCCGATGAAGCCATGAAGAGAGGCGATGAATTTTATCACTTCCTAACAACCAATTTCAACCTGAACAAAAAATGCATCATGGAAGGCATGTCACGCGGGGGGCTGATGATATTCAACTACGCCGCCAAGCATCCGGATCGAGTTTCCGCCGTCTATGGAGATAACCCAGTGTGCGATTTCAAATCCTGGCCAGGAGGCAAAAGCGGCAAGTTCTCCAAAAGCGATTGGGCTGCCTGCCTGAAAGCCTACGGGATCACGGGAGAACAAGCCGCCAAGCACCCACAAATCACCGATCCATCATTCGTTACTAAACTCAAAAACACACCCGTCGCCCTCGTCATCGGCACCGCAGATAAGGTTGTGCCCCCTGCTGAAAATGCCGAGCTTGTTGCCAAGCATTACGCCGCAGCAGGTGGCCCGCTCAAAGTCTGGCGCAAGCCTGGCCTCGGTCACCACCCACACGGGCTAAGCCCAGTTGATCCTCTCCTCCGTTTCTTACTACGCGCCGATGGCAGGAAGAAGAACCCCGCCGCTACCCCTTCACCCTCGTCTGAGTATCGCAGAGGTGCTGGCTGGGGCGGCACTTGGTGGCAAGCCTTCGCCCACCTCAAGGCGCAGGCAAAAAAACACTCGGATGCCAAAATCGTCTTTCTCGGGGACTCCATTACCCAAGGCCTAACAGGCCACGGAAATCGTGGCACTGTAAAGGGAGGAAGACGCGCCATTGACCGCCACTTCGGAGAGCAGAAAGCCATCTCCTTAGGACTATCAGGAGACCGCACAGAGCACATTCTTTTCCGCCTCAATAACGGGCAGATCGATGACCTCAAGCCCGAGCACCTCGTGCTCATGATCGGCGTGAATAACATCAATGCCGCTGGTCACACTGGCGAGGAAGTAGCCGGAGGCACCAAAGCCATCGTTGCATGGTTCAAGAAGAACCGACCCGAGATCAAAGTTCACCTGTTAGGTTGTTTCCCAACAAAAAAAACAGCCACCCACCCAGCCCGCGCAGAGGTTAAGGCACTTCACCAAGGGATCAAACCTCTTGCCGATAACAAAACCATCTTCTATCACGATCTCCGCCCACTTTTTCTCAATGCCGATGGCACGATGAACGACCGCATGGGCGGCGATGCCATTCACATCAACGGCAAGGGGCAAGAAGCATGGATGAAAACAGCCAGCGAATTCATCTCTAAATAAATGTGATGCCGTGATGCGTTGGTTATATTTTTCTTGGACAGAATTAACCTCACCAAAACTCTTATGAAACCCCTTCTCTTCCTACTCACACTCACCCTAACAGCTCATCTAGTAGAGGCTAAAAAACCACACATCATTCTCATCATGGCGGATGATGTGAGCTGGGAGTGTTTTGGCAGCTACGGGGCGCAAGATTACAAAACACCCGAGCTCGACAAGCTCGCCAAGCGAGGCGTCCAGTTTAACCACTGCTACTCCACACCCATCTGCACCACCTCTCGCGTGATGCTGATGACGGGACAGTATAATTTCCGCAACTACACCCACTTTGGCTATCTCAATCGGGAGGATAAGACGTTTGGAAACTTACTCCATAACGCTGGTTATAAAACAGCCGTTGCCGGCAAATGGCAACTCAATGGCCTCTACAACAAACTCCCCGGCCATGACGATTCACAACGCCCAAAAAAATGTGGTTTCGATGCTTGGTGCCTCTGGCAACTTACAAAAACCAAGGCAGAAGGCGGAGAGAGATTCTGGCACCCCGCACTTGAGCAAAATGGTGCCATGCTACCCAAAAATCAGGTCGCAGGCAAATACGGCCCTGATCTAATGAGCGATTTCCTCTGCGATTTCTTTGAGAAACATCATAAAGAAAAACCCGTGTTTCTCTACTACCCAATGGCGCTCGTGCACGATCCCTTTGTGCCCACGCCCGATAGCATTCTCCCTGGCCAAACAAAATCGAACAGGCAACCCAAGTCAGCCAAGGAGCGGAAGAAAAACTTCGTTGCCATGGTGAACTACATGGACAAAACCATCGGCAAGATCGTCAAAAAAATCGAAGCACTCGGCGAATTAGAGAACACCCTCATCCTCTTCACTGCGGACAACGGCACACACACCTCGATCACATCCCAATGGAATGGCCAAGCTATCCGAGGTGGGAAAGCTGGCATGAAGGACATGGGCACCCACGTCCCACTCATCGCCTACTGGAAAGGAAAAACCCCCAACGGAAAAGTGCTCAACGACCTCGTGGACTTCACCGATTTCTACCCCACTCTCGCCGCAGCAGCCGGAATCCCCCTGGGCAAGGATGATCCAACTGATGGCCGGAGTTTTCTACCACAGCTCTATGGAAAAAAAGGAAACCCACGAGATTGGATTCTCTGCCACTACCAATCGTATTGGAACAAAATGCCTGGTCAATTTATCCGCACACAAAAATACAAACTCTACCGCGATGGCAGGCTCTTCAATGTCCCTAGCGACCTGAAAGAAAAACACGACATCTCCAAAAATAAATTCCCTCAAGATGCCACGGCAGCAATCAACAAATTACGCACGGTCATCAAAAAAGCCCCACCCGCTCCCACAACCAAAGCAGGGAGAAACAGCAAGGACCGCCCAGTTTATCCCAAATGGCCTAAACTTTAAGGATAACTTGCCATTACCCAGAATATCATGAGCATGGCAAGCAGCCTGCACTAATTATAAATTTGACTCAAATTTACCTGTGCGGCGGCGCAGAAGCAGTGCCACTCCAGCTAGCCCGAAAAGTGCTGTGGATGACGGCTCAGGCACAGAAGTGACATCAGAAAGCTCCGTGCCGATTCTGATTTCATCCCACTGCAATGTGGCATTCGTCGCAGTAAATGCGATACCGTCAAATGTGGCATCAACGCCTGATATTTGGGCACTACCTGTGCCTGAAAAGTTTGTAGCTAGAGTAGGATCGTTAAACAAAGTCACGGTATCCGAATTACCAACACCAAAGTCAAACCGCACTACAATGAAGTGATTGCTAGTATCACGCGCAGCATAATCTGCATTTGCTCCTGTAGGTTGATAGGCCAGATCAAACATACCGTCACTTAAAGATTGTCCTCCAGTAGCAGCGGTTGCCCCCATCACCACACTGCGGCTCTCACTGAGCGAGGTAAATACAACGGCAAAAGCCTCTCCGGCAGATGTGTTATTATTCTGAATGTGATAGCTGAGCCATGCGGTTGTGTTATCTGTGCCGATGGTCGAGGAAAGGTTTCTACCAATGCCCGCACCTGCACTTGAAAGCTGAACTCGGGCGTGATTCCCTACTGGGGTAGTTGCGGCATCACTGCCAACGGTCACATTCCCTGCAAAGACACCATTGTTTGCATTACTGCCAAATTCTTTCCAAGCACCGCTAAAACCTGTGCCCCCACTTGGACCTTCCAGACCTGTGCCGTAACCAGCTGTAGAGTAGTCAAATGATTCTTGAGCGATAATTGCTGCGTGAGAGGCAGTTACCGTAGCCAGAGATAAAGCCAGAGCAAGTGGGGTATGTTTTGCTTTCATAAGTTTCAAAGATGAGGTTTCACCCAAGGGTATTTTTTCAACAAAATCAGGTCAAGCATTAATATTACAGGGGCGAATCAGGGCATAGAATCACTCCGCAGCAGTACTTGAGATACATCCACCACTCAAGGAGTACACTGATTGCCCAAGCCGTGCCGCTTCATCTTCACGGTGAGTGATGTGCAGGGTTGTTAGACTCTCTTGTTTAATAACGGAATCTAACAAATCAAGTATTCCAGTGTGAGTTTCGCCATCCAAGCCTGTGAGAGCTTCATCTAAACAGAGAAGTTTTGGCTTAGCGGCTATGGCTCTACCCAGGGCAACTCTCTTCCCCTCGCCACCGGATAGGCCTTGAGGCTTACGGTCTAACAAACTCATAATCCCCAATGACTCCGCGAGGGTTTCTACCCGTTGAGTAACCTCCACCTTCCCCCAGCCCGCAAGCTCAGGAGCAAAGGCCAGATGCTCCCTTACCGTCATGTGGGGAAACAGAACGGTATCCTGAGGCACTAGGCCGATGCCTCGCTCACCGGGGCGCAGATGGGTGATATCTGTGCCGTCTAGCAGAATAGAGCCGCCTTTGAGCTGACGCAATCCGCACAAGCCCTCCATCAAAGTAGTTTTCCCCGCGCCGCTCTT
>JBMYYO010000117.1:0-10627 GCA_049609505.1 Akkermansiaceae bacterium
TCAGCCACTTTTACAGAAAAAATATTGCGCGGCCGCGGAAAAAGCCGCGCTAGCTAGGATAGAGCTAATAAGTAATTTGGTTTTCATAATAATGTGTATGGGGTGCTGTTGAGCTGATTCAGGCGGACTGCGCCAAATCAGCAGGTATTGTAAGCATTGATACGTAGGAGGCAACAAAAAACCTAAAAACAAACTGTTCAGAAAGCCTATAATTTTCTTCTAATGCCGATATGAAAAAGCTGCCCGCGCACCGTTATTTGCACCGGATACCACCTACTCCGTTGGTGCCTGTTAGGTTAGATGCTGATACGCCAGAGGTGTGGTGTAAACTGGAGTATTTGAATCCTTCTGGATCGACGAAAGATCGCATTGCGCGGCATATTCTCGAGAAGGCATGGCGGCAAGGTAGGGTATCGCCAGATGACGTGGTTGTGGAGGCATCATCAGGATCTACTTCGATCGCCCTTGCTCTATGCTGCGCACAAATGGGCTTGAAGTTTATCGCATTTATCCCTGACACAGCAACCAATGAGAGGGCTTTGATGATCCGCGCATACGGCGGTGAGGTCAGAAAGGTGAGCGGCACGATGCCTGAGGTGATTCTGCAAGCGGCGGAGTTTGCGGAAGAGAACGGGGCGTTTCTGGCTCGTCAGTTTGAGAACTTGGATAATGCAGAGGCGCATCAGCTTTTTACCGCGCACGAGATTATGGTGCAGCTTCCCGATGTAAATATTGATGCAGTGGTTTCTGGTATAGGGACGGGGGGCACGCTGGTGGGAATGCATCAAGGGTTTTCAAACGCAGGCTGCAAAACTATCCCCGTGGCAGCGATCCCACAATGCGCAGAGGGGGAGTTTGCTTCAAACGTGGAGTGCTGCTCACTGAAGTTTTCCAAAGATGTGCCAGGTGTGATCGATGGATGCTCGAAGCTGTTTGCTGATTGGCGACAGACCGACAGCGCATCTGACCTCGTGGAAATTGCTGTTGATGATGGCCGTTGCCTAGAGCTGACTCATCGTCTGTGGGAAATGGGTTTCCCCGTGGGTCCATCTTCTGGATTGAACTTGGCAGCTGCTATTGATCATGCAGAGCAAATGCCCGATGATTCTACGGTGGTCACCGTGTTTCCAGACCGTATGGAGCGCTATTTCTCGCACAAGGTTTTCCAAGAACTCAACGTGTGAATTTCGCAAGAACTCAAGATCGTTGATGTTGTTGAGCTTGGTGTAAGCAGAAAAAGGGACACGGCGCGCGGCCATGTCCCTCGTTCAGAGTGCGGTATTCACACTATACAAATCCTAGCAAACTAGGACTTGTAACGAAGACGCTTCTTGTGACGATTCGCCTTCATGCGCTTCTTGCGCTTGTGTTTGCTAATTTTCGTCTTACGACGTTTTTTAAGACATCCCATGGTATTTGGTTTTTCTAGGTTAGGTTGTCAGCGGGTTGCTGGAGATTGTTAATCAGAGAGAGTTGTTTAGGGGGAGATGTTAGAGGACGATCTTGGAGAGCGGATACTCGATGATGCCTTCGGCACCAAGTTGTTTCAGATCAGGGATGAGCTCGCGAGCTACGCAGTCCTCGATGATGGTTTCTACGGCTACCCAATTATCTTCCGCCAGGCGGGAAACGGTCGGGCGGCGGAGGGAAGGTAGTTTATCCAAGACATCTTGCAAGGATTTTTCGGGCAGGTTCATTTTTAGTCCTACTTTGCCGCGAGCTTCGAGAGCTGCTTTGAGCATGAGGACGACACGATCCATTTTCTGTTTTTTCCAACTGTCATCATACGCGGATTTGGATGCGTAGAAGTGTGGGAAGGAAGTTAAGAGGGTGTCAACAATACGGAGGTTGTTCGCGCGGATGGATGAGCCAGTTTCAGTGACGTCAACGATAGCATCAACGAGGTCAGGGACTTTTACTTCAGTGGCACCCCATGAGTATTCTACTTCCGCGCAGACGTTGTGTTTTTTGAGGTAGTTCCGCGTGATATCCACTCCTTCTGTGGCGATGCGTTTACCTTCTAAATCTTGCACAGACTGAATAGGGGAATCCTCAGGAACAACGAGAACCCATTTTGTAGGGCGGACGGTGGCACGGGAGTAGGGGAGCTCAGAGAGATCGACAAGGTCGTCTTCGTGTGCCGATGCCCAATCGAGTCCAGTGATACCGCAGTCAATAAATCCCTGCGCCATGTAGCGACCAATTTCTTGGGCGCGGATTAAGTAGATGTCCAGCTCGCCATCATTGGAGTCAGGGCGTAAGCCGCGCGATGACATGTGCACGTTAAAGCCAGCCTGCTCCAGAAGTTTGATCGTGGGATCTTGAAGCGAGCCTTTTGGGAGTGCGATTTTGAGTTGCTGGGACATAGTGAGTCGGTGGCGGGCGGCTTCTTTAGCTGTAAAACGGCAGGATTCAACGCGAAATTTTGATTTTCCCCAAGAAATTGCGATTTTTTGCCTTCGATGCCACCTTTCAGGCTTGCCGAGTGGAGTGATGGAGACGATTCTCCGCGCGACATGAATCAGCCTGTTCTTTCTCAAGCCGCCAATGAAGCTCGTGGTCTCGCCATCGATGCTGTTCACGCCTGTTCCTCCGGTCATTTAGGTCTGCCACTCGGCTGTGCCGAAATTGGTGCCGTTCTTTTTGGTGAATCTCTCTCCTACCAAGCAGACGCGCCCAAGTGGTTGAACCGCGATCGTTTTATCCTCTCCGCAGGGCATGGCTCGATGTTCCTCTACGGCTGGCTTCACTTAGCTGGATATGCTGTTTCCATCGATGATGTGAAGTCCTTCCGTAAACTTCACAGTATCACCCCAGGGCACCCTGAGTTTGATGAAACTCCCGGTGTGGAGGCAACCACAGGGCCTCTTGGTCAAGGTGTCGGTAATGCCGTTGGCTACGCCCTCAGTGGCAAACACGCCGCCGCGAAGTTTAACACCGCAGAACACACCATCTTCAACCACCATGTCATCGCTTTGTTAGGTGACGGTTGTTTGCAGGAAGGTGTTGCCAAGGAGGCAATCGCCTTTGCGGGTCACAGCCAGTTAGATAACTTGATTCTCATCTACGATAGCAATGATGTCACTCTGGATGCCATGGCCGATGTGACCCAAAGCGAAAACGCAGAGCAATACTTCGCCTCACAGGGTTGGGATGCTGTCACCATCGATGGGCATGATCTAACAGCTATCTCAGAAGCACTTCAAACAGCCAAGTCAAATGACAACGGTAAACCCAAAGTCATTATCGCAAAAACCACCATCGGCAAAGGCATTCCAGAAGTTGCTGGCACTGCCAAAGGCCACGGTGAAGGAGGCGCGAATTTCGCAGAATCCGCCCGTAAGGGGCTCGGGCTCCCAGAGGAAACTTTCTACGTTTCAGAGGAGACAAAATCCTACTTCGCAGAGCGTAAGTCCGCACAAGCCGCCGACTTTGATGCGTGGAACGCCACATTTGAGGCATGGTCCGCCGCTAACTCCGAACTCTCTAACGAACTCTCAGGCTGCATCGCCAAGGCCGTGCCAAGCGATCTGCTCGACCGCATCCCTGAGTTTGCACCCGATTACAAAAACGCCACCCGCGCATCCGGCGGTGATGTTATCCAATCCGTAGCATCCTCCATGCCATCCCTCATCACAGGCTCCGCTGATCTCTACGGCTCAACCAAGAACTACATCAAAGACGGCGGTGACTTTGGCTCCTCTAACTACGCTGGGCGAAACATCTGGTATGGCATCCGCGAGCACGCCATGGGTGCGATCAGCAATGGCATTGCCTACGATGGGCTATTCCGCGCATCCGCAGCCACCTTCGCCGTGTTTGCTGATTACCTCCGCCCCTCCATCCGCTTAGCCGCTCTAGCAAAACTCCCCGTCACCTACATCCTCACCCACGATTCCGTAGGGGTGGGGGAAGATGGTCCCACGCACCAACCTGTGGAAACTGTTAGTGGCCTGCGCGTCATTCCAGGGCTGGATGTTTTCCGCCCTGCTGACCCAGAGGAAACTGCCGGAGCTTGGGCTGCATCCATGCACCGCACCGATGGACCGAGCGCACTCTTCCTCACACGCCAAGCCGTGCCAACCTATAGCGATGTGCCAGTAGCTACCCGCCGCGAAGGCGCATACTACGGCGGTTATATTCTGAAGAAAGAAACCACCGATCTTGAAACGATCATCGTCGCCAGCGGTTCAGAAGTTGCGCACGCCATGGAAGCAGCGGAGAAACTTGGCACCGGTGTGCGCGTAGTATCCATGCCCTGCATGGAGCGCTTCAAACGCCAAAGCTGTGAATACAAACAAAGCGTATTCCCAGATTCCTGCACCCGCCGCGTAGCCATCGAAGCCGGAGTCTCAGACCTCTGGTGGTGGTTTGTCGGTAGCCAAGGCGAAGTGTTAGGCATTGATCGTTTTGGCATCTCAGCTCCAGGCGATACCGTGATGCAAGAACTCGGCATGACCGCCGATCACATCGTCGAAACCGTCAACAACATGGCGTAGTAATCTCTCTTCAAATTTCAAACTGAACTCTTCTAACAAAAAATGAACATCGCAATCGGAGCCGACCACGGTGGAGTAGATCTCAAGCACGCCATCGTCACCCACCTTCAATCAGAAGGTCACAGCATCACCGACTACGGAACGAACACAGAAGATTCCGTGGACTATCCTGATTTTGCCAACCGTGTAGCCCGTGGCACCGGTAACGGTCGATATGACCGCGGCATCCTCATTTGTAAATCGGGAGTCGGAATGTGCATGGCAGCCAACCGTTTCAAAGGAGTGCGTGCAGCCAACGTCCGCACCGTTGATGAAACTCAGACCACCCGCGAGCACAACGATGCGAATGTCCTCTGCCTCGGCGCAGGACATTTGGAAAACGATACCGCCGTAGCCATGATCGATGCCTTTCTAAGCACCTCCTTTGAGGGTGGTCGCCACCAGACGCGCGTTGACAAAGCATCTGGCAGCAGACTCGCCATCACTGACCCCGAGCTGTTTTCCGCCATCTCCGATGAAGAAAACCGCCAACGCCTGAACATCGAACTCATCGCCTCAGAAAACTTCACCAGCGGTGCCGTGATGGAAGCCCAAGGGAGTTTGCTGACTAACAAATATGCGGAAGGCTACCCGGGTCGCCGCTGGTATGGTGGCTGCGAGTATGTGGATGTTGCCGAGCAACTCGCCATCGATCGCGCCAAGGAAATCTTCGGAGCAGAGCACGCCAACGTGCAGCCACACTCCGGCTCCCAAGCGAACACCGCCGTCTATTTTTCCGTCCTCAAACCTGGCGACAAAATTCTCACCATGGACCTCGCTCACGGCGGGCACCTCACTCACGGACACAAGGCAAACTTCTCTGGCAAATTCTACGAAGTCACCCACTACGGAGTATCCGAGCAAGACGAACGCATCGACTACGATGCTCTCGAAAAAGTAGCCGAAGAAGTGAAACCCGCCCTCATCACCACCGGTGCCAGTGCCTATCCACGTGAGATCGACTTCAAACGCATGGGCGAAATCGCCCGGAAAGTAGGAGCCTACCTCTTTGTTGACATGGCGCACATCGCAGGGCTCGTCGCCGCAGGCGTCCACCCGAACCCCGTGCCACACGCAGACTTCGTCACCTCCACCACGCATAAATCCCTCCGCGGACCTCGTGGCGGCATCATTCTCTGCAAAGAAGAATACGCCAAAAAAATCGACGGCACCGTCTTCCCCGGCATCCAAGGTGGCCCACTCATGCACGTTATCGCCGCCAAAGCCGCCTGCTTCGGTGAAATCCTCAATACCGATTTCAAAACCTATTCAGAGCAAATCGTCAAAAACGCCCAGGCCATGGCAGCACGCCTCGCCGAGCACGGATACCGGATCGTTTCCGGAGGCACCGATAATCACCTCATGCTGGTCGATCTCCGCCCCGCAGGCATCGATGGCTCCATCGCCCAACACGCGCTTGATGAATCTGGCATCACAGTGAATAAAAACTCCATCCCATTCGACACCGCAGGCCCCTTCAAACCCAGTGGTATCCGCATCGGCACCCCCGCCGTCACCACACGCGGCATGAAGGAATCCGATGTAGAAAAGGTAGCCGACTTCATCCACGAAGCACTCCAAAACCACAACGACGACGAAAAACTCCACGCCCTCCGCGAGCAAGTCTTCGCCTTCAACCGTAGCTTCCCGCTGCCCGAGTAGGAACGTCAAGGGCTACGTCAAGGAGCACGGGCTTGCAGCCCGTTATCTGCCTATCGAGCGAAGAATCAAAAATCCTAAACCAAAAACCCCAAAAAACCCGCCATTTTGCTTGTCAAATGGCGGGTTTTGCGTATTTTCCGCCTCCCGTTTTCTTTCGTCCATCAGCGGTTGGTGCCTCAATGCTGATGGATTTAATGAGGCGACATCACCGAGCCGATCCGGCTTAAGCGCAGTTCACTCAGTGATTTCAGGAAGGAAATTAACCTAACAACCTAACTACTAACCCAAAAAAACAAATGACTGCTACTGCAGAACTCGATGCTTTGATTGACTCAAAGTTCGTAGAATTCACTGAAGGCTCCGTTGTCAACGGAACCATCATCGCTATTAAACCCCAAGTTGTCCTCGTTGACATCGGCTACAAATCAGAGGGAGCTATCCCTGCCGCCGAGTTCGAGGACGAGGAAATCGAAGTCGGTGACGAAGTCGAAGTCCTCCTCATGAAACTTGAAAACGACGAGGGCATGGTTGTCCTCTCCAAGGAAAAAGCCGCCCACCGTAAGAACTGGGAAAAGATCGTCGGAGTTTACCACGATGGCGGACTTGTCAAAGGCAAGATCAAGAGCGCTGTCAAAGGAGGCCTCACCGTCAACGTCGGTGTGGAAGCCTTCCTTCCAGGCTCACAAGTCGATATCATTCCACCTAAAGATCTCAACGAATACATCGGCCAAGTTTACGAATTTAAGATCGTCAAGGTCAACGATGAGCGTAAAAACATCGTCCTCTCCCGCCGTGAGGTGATCGAGAGCGAGCGCGCTGAGCAACGCCAAGCATTCCTCCAGTCCGTCAAAGTTGGCGACAAGGTGGAAGGCCAGGTCAAGAACATCACCGACTTCGGTGCCTTTGTTGACCTCCAAGGCATGGACGGTCTCCTTCACGTCACAGACATGAGCTGGGGCCGCATCACACACCCAAGTGCACTACTCCACATTGGCCAAACTCTCGAAGTCCTCATCCTCGATGTGGATCGTGATAAGGAGCGCGTCTCCCTCGGCCTCAAACAAATGGAAGACAACCCATGGGAAGACATCGAAGCCCGTTACCCAATCGGCACAGAAGTCAGCGGAAAAGTTACCAAACTTCTCCCATACGGTGCCTTCATCGAGATGGAAAGCGGCGTAGAAGGACTTGTCCACGTCTCCGAACTCTCCTGGGTCAAACGCATCAACCGCCCAAGCGATGTGCTTGAGCTTGATCAAGAAATCAAAGCCGTTGTGCTCGGCATCAGCATCGAGGAGCAGAAAATCTCCCTCGGTGTCCGCCAGCTTGAGGCAAACCCATGGGAAGAGTTGGAAAACAACTACCCAATCGGAACCAAGGTCAAGGGCGAGGTGCGCAACCTCACTCCTTACGGTGCATTCCTCGGAATGGAGGAAGGCATCGACGGTATGATCCACGTCTCCGATCTCTCATGGACACGCAAGATCAACCACCCAAGCGAAATGCTCAAGAAGGGCGACGAGGTAGAAGCCATCGTCCTCGCCATCGACAAGGAGAACCAGCGTGTTTCCCTCGGTGTTAAGCAGCTTGATGGTGATCCATGGGCAGACATCGACGGCAGCTTCAAGGTAGGTGATCTCGTTAAGGGGTCCGTTGCCAAGATCGCCAGCTTCGGTGCATTCGTAAACCTTGAAAACGACATCGACGGCCTCATCCACATCTCACAACTCAGTGAAGATCACGTTGAGAAAGTCAAAGACGTCATCAAGGTAGGCGATGAGATCGAAGCCCGCGTCATCAAAGTTGACAAAGTAGAGCGCCGCATCGGTCTCTCTATCAAAGCCGTTAGCTACGATCCTGAGCAACTTGAGAAAGAGTCCGCTAGCTTCGAGACCCTTCGCCCAACTGGCGATCTCGTTGGCCTCGAGCAAGCATTCAACCTCGCCTCTTCTGGTTCATCCGAGGAGTGGAGCCCAAGTGCCGAAGGCGACGACAAGGAGTAATCCTCCCAAGTCTAACCAACTAACAATCACAACGCCGTCGGGATCAAACCCGGCGGCGTTTTTTGTTATGAAGGTTCATATCCAAATGCTTTGATAAACGGCTCAAGGATGTGAAGGTGAGGTTCGAGATGCTTTTGGTAGTTTTTCCAGCGCCCCATGGCTCCTTGATACACTTTTTGTGTAACGTCGCTATATGTGGGTGAGCTGACGAATTTTTTTTGCGCCCGTGTGTGGTAGTCGAGCACGGTTTCGTCCCACTGAAGGTCAAGGAAGGTGAGCACTCTTTTCGATTCCTCTTCGGTGTTTTTGACCAAGTCTTCATAGCGAATCTCAAGCCATGGATTTTTTAGAACTTCACGGAGGTGTAGCCACAGCCCCATGATGCGGGCGTATTGTTCGCAAGCGGTTTGAAGATCGAGATAGGTTAGGCTGATGGAATTCATCATCAGTTCCTGCATGAAACAACTAATGATGGTGTCGCGGGGATCTCGCAGGGCAAAAATAATTTTGGTTTCAGGAAATACCGCGGAGATTACAGGCAGCTGTAGGGTAAGTGATGGATTTTTGTCGAGCAATGTTCGCTCTCCAATACTTTCCCTGACATAGCTTTCTGTATATTTCCAATAGCGTTCTCGATACATTTCAATGGTATCGGTTGTGAGGCTATCGAGCATTTCAGGTAGAGTGGTTCCCTTAGGTGTGGCTTTGGCTATCGGAGTGGATACCTCGTTGCCAAAGATAGTGCTTTCGTCTGAGCTAATCAGGCCGTTGTGGCTATCGAGAATTTGCTCAAGGAGTGTTGTCCCTGATCTTGGGTGGCCAATTAGCATGGCGAGGGGACGTGTTTTTCCTAAGTCTTTGGCCCGTGTGTGCCAGGCGTTGAATCGATCTTTGGTTAAGTGTGGCATGGCTCGATCGTTCTCAAGATTGACTTTGTCGAGTTGGGCGCGGGACTGTTCGCCTTCATTGCGCAGGATGTTTTTAGCGGTTAAAAAACATTTTATAGCGGCAGAGTAGTCATTCAAGGCGTTGTGTATCTGTGCTAATGCATAGTGGGATTTCCACTGAGTTTCATAAGGAACATCGTTACGGGCGGATAGTTTTTCGAGTAGAGCCTTCGCCTCAGAATACTGTTCCTTACGTTTTAGAATGTGCACTTGCTGGAGCCAGAGCTGTGGGTGATCGGGCGAGATAAGTTCGGCTTTTGTTAGGGCATCTTCAGCTTCATGAATCCGGTGCATGCGTTCCAGTGCATTTGCATGTAGTAGGAAGGCAGCAGCTGGGGCATCTTCGGCCATACAAGCTTCACGGTAAAAAGGCTCAGCCAGATCATAGCGAGGAACCTTTTGGTAACTCTCGGCGATGCACATCAAGGTAGTGATGCTTCTGTTTGTCTTTTTGAGGGCTTTGTCAAAAATGGCATCGGCACTTGCTTGATCAAAATGCAGGAGGTGGGCGCGTCCGAGATCGAGGTAGATGTCTATATTGTGTGGCTCCAAACGATGGGCACGCTTGAAGTATTTGATAGCCTTATCAAACTCTAACTGTTCCCAGAATGAGACAGCCTGAGCGGTTGCTTTCTGGCCTGCACTCGCTTTTTTTTGTGAGCGTGCAATGGACTTGATCTGCGCTTGGAGTGCTTGGGAGTGCCTGCGCGCCGTCTTCTGTTTCTTGCCTTTTGCTGTTTGGCGTTTTTTAGCACTCATGATGGATGCAGAATGATTTCAAAGGGTATTTTGATCCGTTTAGCCGATAGATGACCAGACGAAAAACCCGCTCGTCCTGATGTGGCCCAGGAATAAGCGGGTTATTAAATACTCCCTAAGTGTGCCCCTTGGGCAGGGAGTGGGTGATGTTACTTCTTCCGGCGCAAGATTAGAGCAAGGCCGCCGAGCCCAAGTAGGGCCGCAGAAGTTGGCTCAGGAACGGAGGTTACGCTTGCATCGTCCCACGCTGTGTCACCTGCTCCCCACAAGGCGATACCAATTTGCTTGCCATCGTCTGTAGCGGTAGCGGTGTAGCTGATACTAGCTGTTCCCCAGGTGCCACCTCCGAGTGACCAATCAGTGGGATCTGAGCCTCGAGACCATCCAGAGTTTGTCCCAGAGGTTGCTCCTGTGCCGGTGGGGGAGTTGAAGCTGTCATTTGTGCCATCATCCAGATATCGAGCTCTAACGAGCTCGCTTCCTTCTGTAAACAGTGTGGCATCGGGAATTGCTGTGCCATCGTAGAGATACATCCAAGTGCGGTCAGTGATGCCGGTTGCATCTGCATCTCCCGTAAGGTGGATAGTAAAAGTATAAGTGCGCCCTGCAACAAAGGTATCAGCAAGGAGTTGAGCTGTGTAACCAGCCCCACCGTGTAGAGCTACATCGCCAGTGCGAGGAGTTGGGCGCTTGGCCTGATACGAGCTGTTGTAAAACC
>JBMYYO010000118.1:0-10462 GCA_049609505.1 Akkermansiaceae bacterium
AGCCTGTGGGGGAGCTGAATAGGTGGCTGAAGCGGCGTGCGATGGTGGGGCCCTGCGTTGCCATTTCTGCTTTGTAGTCGGCTAGGATTTCCCGATCCACTTCATCGAGATCACGCCCTTGGTATTGAGCGAGGTTCACGTGGAGATCGAGATCTAATTTTCCGTTAGAAAGCTGATTCATAAAGGCACTAGCACTGCGGTAGTTCCTAGCGGCGATCATTTTCTGATAGAGTTCCTCTGGGATTGGATCACCCGTTTCATAATGGCGGGCAAAGAGATCAAGGCTCTCCCGGTCCCAGCAGAAGTTTTCCATGATCTGAGAGGGAAGCTCTACAAAGTCCCAAGCAACATTGGTGCCGGAGAGGGATTTGACGGTGACGTTTCCTAACAAATGGTGGAGCAGGTGGCCGAACTCGTGGAAAATAGTCTCCACTTCGCGGTGATCCATGAGGGCGGGTTTGTCGCCGATGGGTTTGGTCATGTTCCCGACCATGAGGCCGAGGTGTGGCTTGCGCGGGGTGTCTCCAGTGGGAGGGAAGCCAGTTTCAAAGTAGTTCATCCATGCGCCGCCGCGTTTGGACTCGCGTGGATGCCAGTCTGCGTAGAAGGAGCCTAACAGCTCCTCGGTAGCGTTATCGAAGAGATCGTAGAAGCAGCACTCTGGGTGCCATGTTTCAATGTCTCCGCCATCGGTGGTGGTTTGGCGTTGCTCGATGCGGATGTTGTAGAGTTTGGAAACGATGCCAAACATGCCGTCCATCACGCTGTTGAGTGGGAAGTAGGGGCGGAGCTCTTCATCGTCGAAATCGTATTCTGCTTTACGGCATTTCTCTGCCCAGTAGCCAGCTTCCCATGGCTCGAGCGGAGCGGATTCCGTTCCTGTCTGAGCGGCTTTCCAGTCGCGCAGGGCTTGAGTTTCCTCGGCAAAGCGAGCGGAGATTTTTGCATGTAGATCGTGGGTGAACTTGAGAGCCGTTTCGCCATCGCCGGCCATGCGGCGCTCAAGTGTAAGATCGGCAAAATCCTTAAACCCTAACAACTCCGCCATCTCTTGGCGCAGGGCGAGAGTTTCCCAAATGATGTCAGTGTTATCAAAGTCACCATCGCGGCCGATGGAGCAGGCCGCTTGCCAGACTTCTTTGCGTAGGGCATCGTCATCAGCGTGCTGCATGACAGGCATCATAGAGGGAGCTTGCAGGGTGAAGCGCCATTTGCCCTCATGACCTTTTGCGGTGGCATCAGCGGCGGCCGCGGCCTTGGCAGAATCTGGCAGACCTGCGAGGCGGGATTCATCATCGAGGATCAGCTCCCATGCATTGGTGGAGTCTAACACATTTTCACCAAACTTCTGGGTAATCTCAGAGAGGCGAGATTGCACTTCTGCGACACGGGCTTTTTTAGCCTCGGGGAGATCAGCACCGGATTGAATGAAGTCAGCGCAGGTTTCCTCAATGAACCGTTGGCGGGTGGCATCCAAGTCCTTAGCGGCGGCGGACTCTGAAAAGGCTTTAAGTTTCTCCCAGATGGCAGGGTCTAGCGCGATGGATGAGTAGAAGGTGGTTACTTTCGGAAGAACGGCATTCAAGGCCGCGCGTTGTTCCTCATTACTTGAAACGGAATCAAGATGATTGAGCCGGCCCCAAACGTGATCAAGATCATAAGTGGCATCCTCCAAGGCGGCAAAGGTGTTCTCGTATGTCAGTGCTGAGTTATCGAGCTGGCGGATGGATTCAAGGTTTGCCTCAGCAGTGGCTAAAGCAGCGGACACATCCGCCTCAACGTGATCTGG
Organism: Akkermansiaceae bacterium; assembly: GCA_049609505.1. Classification (GTDB taxonomy): domain Bacteria; phylum Verrucomicrobiota; class Verrucomicrobiia; order Verrucomicrobiales; family Akkermansiaceae; genus Oceaniferula. Next base: position 1,790 of record JBMYYO010000118.1, read on the forward strand.
GGTGAGAGTGCTCCAAGGAATGTGGTAATCGGTTGCTAAAAAAGGATGATTGGTAGGCATGGGTGGGACGTTATGGAGGAACGGCTAGGAATCAAGACGTAACCACGGGAAGAATGTGCATTTTTTTACTTTTCTCAGGGGGCGTATCACTTACCCTTTTGCTCAAGATTAACACATTGCTTATGAAACACATTACAACAGCGTTCTTTTTAGCCATCGGTTGCGCGCAGGCGACTACCGTAGCCCTTAATCCATCATTTGATGCCTACGTACGTAGTGACGGTAATGCGAATGGTGATGACGATACCCACAACAACATCAACGAGCTCATTGTGGGCAGGGTGCTGGCAAACGAGTGGATCCGCCCAATCATGCAGTTTGATCTCTCTAGTATTCCTGATGGTGCAACCATTAATTCGGTCACTCTCACGATGTATATCGGCAGCTTGGATACAGGCACCGCTGGAGCATCCACCAACTCCCTTGGAGCCGATGGTTTACAACTTGTGCAAATGTCCACCGATGCGGATTTCGCCAACAAGTTCACATGGAACGATCAGTCATGGGGGGCTAACGGAGCGAACGGCGGCGGCGATGATGTGCCTTGGACCACTCCTGGTGGAGATTTTAATAGCACCGTTCTCTCATCCATTGCCAACAACGTGATCCCTATCAAAACCGTTTCTTCTGGAGATAGCTTCACACTGGCTAGCAGCAGTGACTTCGTAAACGCTATTTCTAGCAACCTCGGCGATGACACTGTGCAGCTGATGTTGCGCACACCTGGAATTGAGTCTGGCTTCAACGAACGAAAGCTGATCCGCTTTGCCTCCAGCGAATTCAGCAACACAGCTTTTCGCCCCAGCCTAACAATTGACTACACCGCAGTGCCTGAACCATCAAGCGCGATGCTTGGGGGGCTTGGTCTGCTAGCATTGGTCACACGCCGCAAGCGTGGCTAGAGTGTTTTCACTCCATCTTTTTAAACTAGGCTGGCAGAGAAATCTGCCGGCCTATTTTTTATTCAGCCAGCAAGCTTTCACCCGATTTGCCACAGAAGAGGTGTGTTTTTTCTGCGTTAGGAGAAATGAGGATGTGGGTGTGCTCATTAATGGAATCGTCTCCCGATGTGCGTGCTACAAGGGATGCTCCGGCGAGCGTTTTGAGATAATGATAAGTTTCCGCACCCATGGGCTCTGCGTAATCCAGAGTGCTGGCGATACCCTCCTCGCTGAGAGATAAATCCTCTGGGCGGACACCGAGGGTGACTTTACGGCGTTGGATGCTATCGAATCTGTCTTTCGGTAAAGGCAGGGTGAATCCATGCTCACCAGACTCGGTGAAAATGAGCTCGTCATTGATGGTTTCCGCCATGCCCTCGATAAAATTCATCTGCGGGCTGCCAATGAATCCTGCTACAAATCGGTTGGCTGGTTTCCGGTAAAGGTTAAGCGGGGTGTCCACCTGCATGATCTCGCCCTCGGACATCACCGTGATGCGATCACCCATTGTCATTGCCTCTGTCTGATCGTGTGTGACGTAAATCATCGTAGCGCCCAGCCGCTTGTGCAGCCGAGTAATCTCACTGCGCATGGAGACGCGCATTTTTGCGTCTAAGTTCGATAGTGGTTCATCGAAGAGAAAGACCTTGGGGTTTCTAACAATAGCCCGCCCAACAGCCACTCGTTGACGTTGCCCACCGGAGAGAGCGTTCGGTTTTCTGCCTAACAAATCTTCAAGCCCAAGAATGGCAGCCGCCTCGTTGACACGTTGTTGGATGTCTGCTTTGGATGCTTTTTGAAGTTTTAAACCGAACGCCATATTATCAAAGACGCTCATGTGAGGGTAGAGCGCGTAGTTCTGGAAAACCATGGCGATATCGCGATCTTTAGGAGCGGTTTCGTTCACGCGAATTTGATCAATGGTAATTTCCCCACCAGTGATATTCTCCAGCCCGGCAATCATGCGCAAGGTCGTGGACTTGGCGCAACCGGAAGGCCCTACCAGCACCATGAACTCGCCATCGTTGATTGCGAGATCGATGTTCTTGACGGCGGTGACGTCCTTGTTTTTCCCTTCGCCAGGATAGACTTTTTCGAGATTTTTGAGTGTGACAGATGCCATAGTTAGATAGATTCGAAGCAACGTTCTTGACGGTTTTTGCGCACTTGACCAGCGGGGAAAATACGCCCATTCATCGCGATGTAAACCCCCGGCGGGAGCGACTGCACGGCACCTGTGGCGAGGCCTATATTAAACACCGCATCTGTCTCGCGAAAGCGAGCTGGAGCCATCGCACCGGTCAGCACAATGGTTTTCCCCTCCACACCTAACAAAGACTCAGCGGTATCAGACATGGTGTCCGTGCCGTGCGTGATGAGGATGTGGTTTTGATCAGATTGCTCACAGGTTTCACGGATCAGAGTGCGGTCTTGATCCGTCATTTCCAAACTATCTTTCCGCATGAGCGGCAATAGCTCATATTCCAGTGTGACCAAGGCACCTTGATAAACATGCGGCACGGTGGGCTCGCCGACTTCGTATTCGGAAGTGGCATCAAAGTAAACTTTATCGATCGTCCCCCCGACCGTGATCACTAGAATATCCATGGTGTTTTATTTTGGTAAAAAGTATGCCTGTTGTTTTTCACTGATCGGCATTTCTAACAACTTCATCACATCCAGCATATCTTCCCAGATTTTGCGTTTTTCCGCCGTGGTATCGTTGTGTAGAATGTAAGACGGGTGGTAGGTGACCCGCAGTGGGGTGCCCTGATAATCGTGAAACTTCCCACGCATCCGGCCCACAGGATCATCGCTGGCGAGGAGTGCTTGTGCAGCGGTGCCGCCGAGAGCAATGATCACCTCTGGCTTTACGATCCGAATCTCGGCCTCGATAAATGGCATCCATGCTGCCATTTCCTGGGCGTTTGGTTTGCGATTATTGGTCGTTTGGTTTGGCATCGCGGGTCTGTATTTCACGATGTTAGAAATGTAAGCCTGCTCACGCCGCAGCCCCATCGCGGTGAGGATGCCGTTAAGTTTCTGCCCAGCCTTACCGACAAATGGCTCAAGCAAGCGCTCCTCATCAAAGCCTGGTGCCTCACCCACAAGCATGATCTTGGCGCTCGGATTACCGGTTGAAAACACCATAGTCTTGCGCAGGGAATCTAGCGCTTTGGCAGGTGCCCATGTTTCGGCCTGGCGCTTGAGGTCAGCGATTTGCTCGGCTGGTGTGGAACCTGAGGCCACCAGACGGCTCGGCGCCTCAGCTGGTGATGCAGGTGGGGACTGGGAAGTTTCTGGCTTGCCCTCTTGTGTGGCAGGCGAAGGAGAAGAAGTGGGAGAAGAATGCCGTGAACTGGGTGTTTTTTTTCCATCGCGCGCGCGAATGAAGAACTCCCTCAGGATTAAGCGCGCCTCGTCATCGACGCTGACGTGAGTTTCTCCCCTAGCCTCCAACTGGCGTAAATACTGGATGAGCGGCTCAGCGAGATTGGGCATGCCCCATGAAAACCACATCCACTGCACAACATCACGCAAAAAATTCCTATTGATGATGTCTTGAAATAACTGACAAAGTCTTTACGTTATACTTTATCATATGAAGATACACACTCTAATGAACATCGCCATGGGCTTGGCCTGCACGGTCTGGGCACATGCAGCCGACTACTTACAGCCAGATTTCTCCAAGGAGCTCTTCAAAATTGAGAAGGTGCCTCTCAAGGTAGATCGCATGAAAGAGCTATCACGCCACTTGATGGTGATGGCCCAACGTAAACAGGACACCTCTCCGCAAGCGCGTAGGACGACGGCGCAGCTGCTGGCTATTGCCTCACGCCTTGACCCCATGAACCAGCAGGTGAAGGAAATTGATAAGGGGTTTGCCAAGGGAGCAACACCCGCCTCAGCCTCAACAGATGACCTCCAGCGGGCTCAAGCACGTGTCCGTTTCTTCAACCGCTGGCTCGGCAGCGAGGATGCTGGCAAGGACGCCAACCTTCTGAGCGCCTACCTGACTGACGCCACATCCGGCATCGAAGGAAGAGAAAACAACACCGCAGACTGGACTGGTGTGGTGCCACCGCTACAAAAATATGGTGGACAGGATGCCATCGCGAAAAACACCTCTGACAGCTCAGGCGAGCCGCCAATGACCACCCCAGACAGTGATCCAAAACCTGATGATCAGCCTAAAAACACACCTGCGGAGCCGGAGAATCCTAACCCGTCAGAGGCCAAGTTCCACATCGCTGAGCTATCACTCCGCACCCCGCTCTTTCTCAGCAAAGTAGAAAAGTATCGTGGACCTGATGATTTCCAAGACAGGCACCGCGTGGTGAGCTTCCAGGGAATCACCCCTGTCCAAGTTAAAGTAAGTGAATCCCGCCAAGAAAACCGAGGCGGCATCCGCATCGATTCTATCGCTCGTAGTAAAGACGCCAAAAAATACGATACCCTATACAAAGCGCTTACTGAAACCACCCACTCTGCTATTTCATCTAGCCGCTCAGGCGTCCCGAACTATCAGGCGCATTTCAAAGTTGCCTCTGGCTCCTACTCACAGAGTAACCGTTTATCTCTCACTGCTCCGATGGCGATGATGCTAGAAGCCTCCTTAGCCAACACCCCGCTCCGAGGCGATATCTGTGTGGCGGCGAGCATCAGCTCCGATGGTAAATTCCACTCTCCTGCTAACTTCTGGCAGCAGCTCTCAATTCTCCGCAAAGAATCATCAGGTGGCCGCTTGATCGTCTCCAATGAATCCGCCTCATTAGTCTCGCAGCTACTCGTTTATGGTGAACATGACTTTTTCACCCGCTGGGAAGTCATCGGTGTTGATGACCTAGCACAAGCCGTGACCGCTTCTCAAAAACAAGGTGGCCAGAACCACAACCAAGCCAGCCAATTGTTTGGCACCATTCAGGATTTGACGAAAAAAAGTGCCGTCACCAAGCTCGCCGTGAACCGCGCCGTCAGAAAACGCCTCGCAGAGATTGTTAAGCTCTCGCCAAATCATATGTCCGCCAAGGCGCTACTACTACTTGGCAGCACGGATCGCCCCAAGTATCTCAACAAGAAAACCTTAGCCTATGAGCTATACCCCGTCATCCAAAAAATCAACCGTCACCTTTACTTGATGAAAAAGGATGATCCATCCGTCGGGAAACTCCGCGCACTCCATGATGAAGCCCGCAAGGTGATTGACCCCCTTGAGCGTCTAGTAGAGCGCGATGATAAGGAGCGCTACGAGAGAGTCTTGAGTCACGCCAATGACATCCGCCGCTACATGGTGTTAGCACGGCGCATTGACAACAGCGATGATAGGAATGAAATCAAAGGCAAATCTAGCCAACTCCACAGAGAGTTATTGCGTGAAAACCACGCCCTGCTAGAAGCTCTCGGCGCAATTATAGAGCCAAATAAAAAGAAAGAGTCCAAAGACAACGGCTAGACTACACTCCTCACCCGCTATTTTTTTAACAGGCGCGCGGTTTTTCCCTTTGCCAAACGCGCATTCAGCAAGGATACTGCGCGCGTATGAAATCTACCTCACCTCCATTTGCATTACTGCGTGCTGGCATTACGGCTAGCTTTGCAGCCCTTGCTCTCCTTGTCTCAACCTTCCATGTGCAAGCGGCATATCGCCCGCCTGATATGGAGAAAAAAATCTTCAACACCAAGGATGTTAAGCTTGGTAAATTTGACCGCGCCGGATTGGTTGGTGCCCTCGTTAGCATAGCGCGTGATTTTGACAAAAAAGAACACGACGTTGAGCTAGACACCCGCTCCTACGCTCTCGCCATCGCTGGTCGATTGGATAAGGACAACAAAAAGGTTAAAGATACCCTTGAGCAGCTCAAGTCCAACGGCAAGTCCGTTGGTGAAGATGGCGTTGAGAAAAAGCGCATCGCAGGCAGACTCTACTCAGGTATTCGCGCACTGATCCGTAAAAAAGACAACAAGGCAAACCAAACATGTGCCGCCTACTGCGTGAGCATTGCTCTGTTGTTTGATCCCGAAGGCGAAAAGTCTGACAAGCTCAAGGAGATGAAAAAGGATCTGGAAAAAGCCGGCTTCAAAGCAAGCTGGAAAGGTCTCCTCAAAGCAGCCATCCGCCACAACAACAGCCCGTTTGGAGGAGAAGAGCAGAAGTTTGAAGAAGTAGAACGTCCAATGCCCGGTGGAGACGCCACCAAGTTTGCCAAGAAACAAACCCGCATCAATGGCCTCGTGATCCGCAAACTTAGCAGCGGTCGCCACATGGGTGCCGCCTCTTCCATCATGTTCACCGCACTGCGCAGTGAGGATACAGAAGGCTTACTCTTCAAGTTCGATCAAAAAGTGGGCACCATGATGGCTGGCTCCATTGAGGAAGTCATTAAGCTCATGCGCGTGCGCTATGAGGACACAGATAAAGTGCCATCTGGTTACAAAATCGACATCGTCTTTGAGGACAAATACACCCTCGTTGACGGCCCATCCGCCGGCACAGCCTTTGCTCTCGCCGTGGACTCCCTCTTCTCTGGGGAAGAGCTCGATGACAAATACGCCTGCACAGGTGCTATCACCGCTGACGGCCAGACAGGCCCCATTGGTGGCGTTGCCAGTAAGATCCGTGGAGCTAAAAACAAAGGCTGCACACTCGTCGGCATCCCCGTATCCAATGCTAAAGGCGTAGCTGACTACATGCTCCTCAATGGTATTGATCAGGTGCTTAGCATTCAGGTCTTCACTCAGAAAAACTTTGATGAAGCTCAGGCGATCGCGAAGAAAAACAAGTCAGACGACATGAAGTTCGCCATTGGAGAGTTCAACAAAATTGCTGAGCTCGTTAAAGGGAAAAAGGAACTCATCAAAAATGCCAAGGTGAAGGAAAAGCTCGAAGCCATTCTTGAAAAAGTGCCTAACCACCTCTCCGCAAAACTTCTCCTGCAGTATGCTAACGGTAATGCTCCCAAATATCTCTCCGCTCGTGGAAGCCTGGATGAGATTGATACTGAGTGCACTGGAATCTTCCGCGCTGCCTCCATCCTCCGCTACCGTGGCGAAGGCAAGAGCAGCATCTCAAAAGAAGATGCTAAAGAATCCCATGAAAACCTTGAGAAGCTGAAGGAAATCATGGATGACCGCTTTAACCCATACTACAAAGAAGCTCTCAAGCTCTGCGCCGCATTCAAAGAAGGCCGAGGCGAGGATGAGAGTGACAAAGATTTTGCCAAGAAAATCGGCTCCATCATGGAAGGCGTGCAAAAAGCCCGCCAGAAATTGCTCGGCGATCCAAAAGTGATGGAAGAAATAAACGGCTAAGCCATCTAACACCACGCGCGCCCTCTGCCTGGCGCGCGTGGCATTTCCCTCCCCGGCAGCCACCCTTACCCCACAACCCCGATGAGTGCCGGAATTCGACGTTTTTTGATTCTGCTAGCCGTTTTTGTAGCGGCCTTCCTTTCCGTTTTTGTCATACGGAAACTACAAAAAGGCTACTCGCTAGCAGATATCTTCTCCGGCAAAGCCAAGGGAAACACCTACTACTCAGAGGAATACACTCTAAAAGACAAACCAGCACTTGAGCTGGACGACGTCAAAGTGCTGGCAGCCATCAATGCAGAAAGCGCATCCATTGTCCGCGCCGTAGTTCCATCAGTAGTAAGCATTGATACCACCGGAGTGCGCCACGAGCGGCTGCGGGACATATGGGGCCAAACATGGTTTAAGCCCAAAGAGGTGCAAGGCCAAGGATCTGGAGTGATCGTCACCCAAGAGGGGCATGTTCTAACAAACTATCACGTCATCAAAGGAAATCCACGTATCCGCCTCACCATGCATGATGGCTCGGTACATTCCGCCAAGGTGATAGGCTCTGATCCCGCCGTGGACATTGCTGTTTTGAAAATTGATGCCAAAGGCCCCTTTGTGCCGTTGAAATTTGGCGACTCAGGAAAGACTGAAGTTGGCCACGCCGTCTTTGCCGTAGGCAGCCCGTTTGGGTTGGGCGAATCCGTCACCGAAGGGAAAATCTCTGCTAAAAAGCGCTCCTTTACCGATAGCCAAGTGGATCTATTACAAACCTCCGCCGCCATTAACCCAGGAAACTCCGGAGGGCCGCTGGTCAATATCCAGGGCGAAATCATCGGCATCAATTCTCGGATTTATTCCACGGACAGAAAGAACCCAGGTTTCCAAGGGATCGGCTTTGCCATCCCTGCGAACGCCGCGAAGAAAACCATGCAGGATATTCTGGACCGAGGCAGACCGATCCGTGGTTACCTCGGCATGGCATTGGCAAACTTAGATCCCTACGCACGCGAAGAGTTTAATTTTCAGGAGAGCGATGGCGTCCGCGTCCGCGGCGTAGTCCCCAAGTCTCCTGCCGAGAATGCCGATCTCAGGGAAAACGATATTATCACCCGCTATAAGGGAGAGAAGGTAAACAACCTCAGACGCCTTATTGCGCTGATCCAGCAAAGCAAAGTCGGCTCCGAGGCAACTCTTGAAATCTGGCGAGAAGGCGCCACCCACACCGTGACCGCCACCGTGGGAGAGGCTGATGATTTCAACCAGCAACTCGGCAAAGGCGGGCAACAGACCGAGCCGCGCAGGCTCGATAACCGAACCATCCTCCACACCATCGGCATCAGCGCACGGAACCCGACATCCATCGAAAGAG
>JBMYYO010000119.1:0-7371 GCA_049609505.1 Akkermansiaceae bacterium
GAAAGAGCTCGATTACCTCCTGCGCCAATACTGCGGCAGACCGACCCCACTCTACTTTGCCGAGCGATGGACAGAAAAGTTAGGCGGTGCAAGAATCTACCTCAAACGCGAAGACCTCCTGCACACAGGAGCACATAAAATCAACAACGCCATCGGCCAAATTCTCCTTGCCAAACGGCTCGGGAAAAAGCGCATCATCGCAGAAACAGGAGCCGGGCAACACGGGGTCGCCACTGCCACAGTCTGCGCCCGCTTCGGCATGGAATGCATCGTTTACATGGGACAAGTGGATATGGAACGCCAAGCACTCAACGTCGCTCGTATGGAGTTGTTAGGTGCGAAGGTTGTCCCCGTCACAGCAGGGCAAGCGACCCTGAAAGAAGCAGTGAACGAGGCTCTGCGCGACTGGGTGGCCACCGTTGATCACACCCACTACATCCTCGGCTCCGCTCTCGGCGCGCATCCGTTCCCGATGATGGTGCGTGATTTTCACCGCGTCATCGGTCTTGAAGCTCGTGAGCAAATTCTCGAACAAGAAAACAGCCTGCCAGATCTGCTCGTCGCCTGCGTTGGTGGCGGCTCTAATGCCATCGGTCTCTTTCACCCATTCCTCGCGGATGAAAACGTGCAAATGATCGGCGTGGAAGCCGGCGGGGAGGGGATCATTCCAGAGCGTCACGCCGCCCGATTCCAAGGTGGAAAACTCGGCGTCCTCCAAGGCTCAAAAACCTGGTTGTTGGCAAACGATGATGGCCAGATTGAGCTTACTCATTCTGTTAGTGCGGGGCTGGATTACGCAGCCGTCGGCCCCGAGCATGCGCACCTCAAGGATATTGGACGTGCGGATTATACATACGCTACCGATGACGAAGCACTCGCCGCATTTAAGGAACTGGCTGAAACAGAAGGTATCCTTCCTGCACTCGAAAGCTCTCACGCCATGGCTCACGTTTCCAAAATCGCAGGCACCATGGCCAAGGATCAAATCATCATTGCGAACCTCTCAGGCCGTGGTGACAAAGACGTGGAGCAAGCCGCCAAATACCTCTTGGAAAAATAAACCCCGCGCCCGTCTCCTAACAACTTCCCCCAATGAGAACCATCGCCGTCATCGCAGGCTCTGGCATTTATCCAGAAACATTCATCCGCGCGGCTAAGGCCAAGGCTGGTGAGGTGCGTTTGGTGATGGCTGCCTTTAAGAATGAAACCTTCGAGCAGCTCGAATCCGAGGTGGATGCCACCGCCTGGTTCCGCGTCGGCCAGCTCGGAAAGATGATCAAGTTTTTCAAAAAACAAGGCGCTACCGAGGCAATCATGGTCGGCCAGATTGCCCCTAAAAACCTTTTCGATCTCCGCCCCGATGTGCGCACCATGATGCTGCTCGCACGCACTAAGGAAAAAAACGCCGAGTCTCTCTTCGGAGGCATCGCGGATGAGCTGGAGAAAGACGGCATCCACCTGCTGCCCGCCACAACCTTTCTGGAAGACATCATGCCTCAGCAAGGGCATGTCTGCGGACCTGCGCTGAAAGATCACGATGATGCCGAGTATGGCTTTAAGATTGCTAAGGAAACTAGCAGGCTCGATATTGGCCAAACCGTCGTTGTAAGAAACGGCACCGTGCTCGCCGTGGAGGCCTTCGAGGGCACGAACGCCTGCATCCGCCGTGGTGGAGAGCTAGGTAACGGGAAAAACATCACCTTGGCCAAAGTTTCCAAACCCAATCAGGATTTCAGATTCGATGTTCCTGTTGTAGGCCCAGACACCGTGAAAAACTGCGCCCGCTCAGGCATCAGCACCATCGCCATCGAGGCTGGAAAAACTCTAATGCTTGGTGCCGATGAGGTCCGCGCCATGTGCAATGAGCACAAAGTCAGCATCGTCGCTATTTCCTCATAATCAATTGACTTGACCGAGAGCGCGCTCGCCCCTAGTTTCCGCGCGTTCACGCCGCAATGACGGTGTCAATTTTCCATGAATATCCACGAATATCAAGCGAAGGAGTTGTTTGAAAAATTCGGCGTAGCCAGCCCTAACGGTCAGGTCGCCTCAACAGCTGAAGAAGCACAAGCCGCAGCCGAGGCAATCGGTGGCGACAATCTAGTAATCAAAGCTCAGGTTCACGCCGGAGGCCGCGGCAAGGGGACGTTTAAAAACGGTTTCCAAGGCGGCGTTCACTTGCTCGAAAGTGCAAGCCAAGCTGCGGAGTTTGCCGAGAAAATGATCGGCCAAACCCTCGTTACCAAGCAAACTGGCGACGAAGGAAAACTCGTCAGTAAAGTTATGATTGCCGAGGCGGTTGACATTGAGCGCGAGCTCTACCTCGCCATCCTCATGGATCGCGAAACTTGCCGTCCCGTCATCGTTGCCAGCACAGAAGGTGGCATGGACATCGAGGAAGTTGCCGAGAGCACACCGGAGAAAATCGTGCGCGAATTCATCCACCCACTCGCAGGCCTACAAGGCTACGAGGTGCGCAAGCTCGCTAAAGCTCTCGAACTCACTGGCGATCAAGCCAAGCAGTTCGGCAAGCTCATCAAAAACCTCTACACACTCTTTCTCAAGAGCGATTGCTCCATGGTTGAGATCAACCCACTGGTGGTCACACCATGCGGCCAAGTGCTCGCTCTCGATGCCAAGTTTGGCTTCGATGACAACGCCCTCTACCGTCACCCAGACATCGTGGCTTACCGCGATACCGATGAAGAAGACCCACGCGAAGTCGAGGCATCTAAGTTTGACCTCAACTACATTGGCCTCGATGGAAACATCGCTTGCCTCGTCAACGGAGCCGGACTTGCCATGGCAACCATGGACATCATCAAACACTGCGGTGGTGACCCCGCAAACTTCCTCGATGTAGGAGGTGGTGCCACCAAGGAGCAAGTCTCCGCAGCCTTCAAAATCATCCTCGGTGATCCCAACGTCAAAGGCATCCTCGTTAATATCTTTGGCGGAATTATGCAGTGCGACATCATCGCAGAAGGCATTCTCGCCGCAGCGAAAGAAACCGATCTCAACATCCCGTTGATCGTCCGCCTCGAAGGCACGAACGTTGCCAAAGGTCGCGAGCTCATTGCGAACTCAGACCTCGATGTCATCACCGCAGAAAGCCTCAATGACGCTGCCGAAAAAGCCGTCGCAGCAGTAGCGGGCTAATCACGAATTACCAATCACGAATCACAAATCAAAATGTCTATTTTAGTTGATGAAAACACCAAGGTGCTCGTTCAGGGTATCACCGGAGGTTTCGGCGGCAAACATGCCCAGCTGAGCCTCGATTACGGAACTCAAATCGTCGCCGGTGTCACACCCGGCAAAGGCGGCCAAACATTCGGCGAAAAAACTCCAGTATTCGACACCGTGGCTGAAGCCGCTCAAGAAACTGGCGCCACTGTTTCCGCCATCTTCGTTCCTCCACCATTCGCAGCCGATGCCATTCTCGAAGCGATCGACGCCGAGCTTGATCTCGTTGTCGCCATCACCGAAGGCATCCCTGTTGCCGACATGATGCGCGTGAAGGCCATGATGGAAGGCAGCAAAACCCGCCTCATCGGCCCTAACTGCCCGGGTATTGTCACTCCAGGCACAGGCGAAAACTCCCACGGCGGCTGCCGTATCGGTATCGCTCCAGGATACATCCACAAACGTGGAAACGTCGGCGTCGTTTCCCGCTCCGGCACCCTCACCTACGAGGCAGTCTATCAGCTCACTGAGCTCGGCTACGGCCAGTCCACCTGCGTAGGTATCGGAGGAGATCCCATCAACGGCACTTCCCACCTCGACGTGCTCAAAATGTTTAACGACGACCCAGAAACCGAAGCCATCATCATGATCGGCGAAATCGGTGGTAATGCCGAGGCAGAAGCCGCACGCTGGGCGAAGGACAACTGCAACAAACCCATCGCCGGATTCATTGCCGGTGCCACAGCGCCTCCCGGACGCCGCATGGGTCACGCCGGTGCCATCGTCGGTGGTGCAGAGGACACCGCAGATGCGAAAAAAGCCATTCTTGCCGAGTGCGGCATCGCCGTTTCCGAGACCCCATCAGACATGGGTAAGACGCTCGTCGGAATGCTCTAACAAACCGTATCCAACCACTTCTCAAAACCGTCGTCCTCACCAGCAGGTCGGCGGTTTTTTTACGTCATTTTCACGTCAAGGAGCACGGGCTTGCAGCCCGTTATCAACCTTAGCAATAAACAACCCAATCTGTTAGGAAAATAGATCATACTGAACCAAGCGACAAAGCCACCTCGCGCAAGCGGATAAAGCCGCCATCAATACCCCAATCCAATCTCCACATCTCCCGTTGACCCCGACCGCCATTCTGCTAGATTAGCAAAGTGCAAAAACGCCTCCTGTTCACTCTGACCATCACCCACGCCATCGCCTTGGGTGCAGGTGCCTACTTCGCGTTTTCACAAGCACCAGAAGAAGATCAGAAAAAACCGCGATCAGCCAGATCGAGAACATCTGCGGCTAGAGAAAAACGAGTTGTCTCTACCGATGACCTAATCGCGGCGTATAACGACACAAAGTTTTCAAACGAGGCTAGCAAGAGGCGTTATCCAAATCGCCAAGGGACTGAAAAATCATCTGACCGAGGTAAGACTTCGGAAGAACTCGCTGCTACCGTTAAAGAATATCGGCTTTATATGGATGAGGCAGTGCGCAGGATGAATGAGGGCAGAGGTAGTAACAAAGACCCTCTCTATGGTCGGAAAGTCACACCGTTAGTATTTGCTAAGTGGTTAGAAGAAAACCCAGACCATGCTCTCGCTTGGTTAGGTGACATGGACTGCGAAGCCGCGTGGATCGATCTCTACAAAATGCCGCTCAAAACAGCTTTTGCAGATAACCCATCAGGCTTTTACGATGTCATCTCCAATGGTTGGAAAGATCGCAATCGAAAATATGCGCTCCGCGAACTCGCAAGGCACTGCGCACGATCCGCCTCAGATCAAATCTCTCCACTACTCGACAAGCTCGATGAGAAGGAGAGGAGTGGGTTTATCATAAAAGCCGCTGCATCAAGCCAGCCGAAAGATTGGGAGATGTGGCTGGCTTTGGTAGAGGATCAAAGGCTGGCTCCCATGGCTCGATCGCAAGTGCTTAACACACTAGAAATCGGCTTAATTCAGTTTAAAAACGATGAGTTATCACAAATTTGTGAACTGGTGATCGCGGCCTCCGAGGGTAAATTTTATGAAGAGAAATTTAAAAGCAGCTATATCAAGAAGAAGGCCGTACAAGAAGAAGCGGAGCTATCACGGAACTTAAACGAGCTATCCCAAAAGGATCCAGTTGCCGCTTTTGCCAAGTGGGTCGAGCTCAAGAAATCCCACGGTATGACCGACGAAGATGCCCGCACTTGGGTGTTATCTCGCAATTTGGGAGAGCATGAAATCGATCCTTATCTCCAGCGAGCGAGCGTAGGAGATAGTTCTATTAGCGAGGCTCTAACCACGGTTAGAAAACAATATCAACACGCCCCCAAGGACTTACTCAACAAGATGTCGAAAAGGTGGTATCACTCTGCGCTGATTGTCGATCCTGTGGAAACCATCAATCATGCCCTTTCTAACAATGAAGAAACTGAACTCTACCGTGGGCTTGATTCCTTGTTGGACACGTATCAACGCAGAGGGTTTCAGCACAGACAAACCCTCATGGCTCTGATGGCAACCGAGGCTTGGGGAAAGTATGCCAATGCTGAATCTAATTTGGCTGATGAACTCAGAAGTTATCACGCGGTTGACCCGAAAGCCGCACGCTCTTGGGCACAATCGCTACCCACCAAGGAACAGCGTAGTTACGCAGAAAAAATCCTAGCTGAAGAAAGCAAATAAGCCGATGAAACGCATCCACGTCATTTTACTCATCGCCACGCATTCAGTAATGGGTGTCATCGGCTGGCAGTGGGTGAAATCATCGACTGCCGATAGCGAGATACGACCAAAAACAGCAGTGGTATCACGAGGCGCTTCCCCGCACCAGCATGGTGATTCAGAGAAAAAGAAACCATCGAGCAGCAACCCGATTTTTCGTGCCACTTCAGCGGACTTTCGCGCTCTGTGGTTAGAACAGTTGCGCAGTTCCAACGGAAAAGGCTCTCGGGGGCCGAGTATCAATTTGTTTGTAGATTGGTGTGCTAAAGATCCTGAAGGGGCAGTGTTAGGCTTACAGCATATTTGGGTGCCGAACTTCCAGCACAATTACCTTCTTAACGCAGTGCATGGGCCATCGGCAGCGAGTTTAGCTGAACCCTTGGTTGCGCATTGGGAGAAGCTAGACCACCTCAACAAAGATGACATCAATTTTGCCCTCTCCAGATCACTCAATGCCTTAACTAAGGAAGATCCAGACCATGCACTCGCGCTATTGAGATCACTGCCGAGTGAAATCCGCATTGATGTTGACCACGACTTCTTTGATGGTCTTAAAAAATCCACCCTTGTTAGTATCATGGAAAAAACGGCAACAATGGAAGAGGTGTTTCCCAATGAAAGAAGCCTTATGTGGGGTGGTATGCTTCGCTCAGTCAGCAAAACAACATCGGTCACAGAGATGTTATCCATGGCACCGCTGATGAAGGACGCTGATGTAGAAAGGTCTTTGATTAAAACGATCATCGGCAAAGCATCAAGATTCAATCAATGGGGGCAAGTTTTGGCCGATGAGAGTATTTCCAATCCGGAATCGTCCTTGCGAAAAATCTTGGTAGAAAATCTGGTTTCTGGATACGAGATGCGCAGAGACTATATGCTCGTCGTCTTGGCGTGTGAGAAGGAAGGGGACTGGTCATTGTTAGGCGAACTGCCTACGCCGAAAATCCAAACAAGTATCATTGCTCAAGTGAGCGTGACTCCTTATCTTGAAAAACTAACTGATGAGAATGCTCATGGAGGAGACGTATCAACGAGGGTTTTAGCCAAGCTGGCTTTGAATGCAAACCGTTACGCCACTGCGAAGTGGTTAGAAGAGCAGGAGCCGAGCCGAAACCGTGACCTTGCCCGAGTGGAATACATTAAAATGATGGCGCAGAGCACCCGCCCCGAAGACATCAAGCTCGTGCAAGCTCAGTTGTCCAAAGTGGAAGACCTCACACTCCAAGCCGAAGCCAAGGCGGCGATCAATCAGTGAAGCTAATGCTCACCATGCTCGAGGACGATCTCTAATGTTAGAGGCGGTGAATTACGTCTGCTGCTCGCCTCGTGCCATGACTACTTTACCAGTTCTAACCGTTTCCACAATCTCGAATTGGCTGAGCATCTGAATGGTAGCGTCGATCTTAGAACTCTCGCCTGTGATCATTGCGATCATCGAAGTGGGGGAGAGATCCACGGTTTTGCCGCCATAGTGATCGAT